>JBHHWX010000253.1:0-8561 GCA_046756745.1 bacterium
GGCAGTAGGCAATAGGCAAAAAACGGCGCATCTTTTTAATTGCTTACTGCTAATTGCCTACTGGAAAATTGCCTCGTTTAAACAAGTGAAGTCTTACAATATCGACAAAGTTTTGTCGATGTACGGCGCTAAGCGCCTAAAATAGCTGATATTGGCAACAAATTGCTGACTATCGCAAGATTATTCTACTCAAAACCCTTGACTCTTATTTATTATTTGTTAAATTTCAGCGATGTTAATCCCGAAGATTAAAAATAAGAAGCGGAGAGAATTTACCTTCACTCCTTTTGTTTATCAACCGCCAGAGGAGGAAGGTCTACGACAAGGAAGTTCCCGCATTAAGTTTAATCGAATCCGTCATAGCCCGGTTTTATCTCCCAATTCGATTAGAATTAAGATAATCCTTGTTGTTTTATTATTCCTCGCCCTGTATTATTTCAGGGGACTCATCGTTAGTGATGAAGTGAAGGTTAGAATTGAGGATCTTAAAATCGAAGAGTCTCCAATTATTTTCAAATAAAGTGGTTATCATAACCTCTCTTAATAGAAGGTAATCTTTGTCGTGTTTCAGAAAAAGAACTCGAAGCATGAAGGCGAACGTGAACCACCAAAAGAGGGATCGCCAGGTTTTGAGCGTCCTTCGGAGAAAAAACCGTTACAAGGATTACGCTTGGGTATGAGAAAAATGTGGCGTTCCAGTATCGAGATATTCAAATTCCTGCCTATCCGTTTCAAACTTAGTTTAATCATTGGAGCGATTGTTGTGATCGTTATGTCCGTCTTTAGTTTGTTCGTTCTTCGCAACCAGAAAATCGCTTTGATGAACCGGATGAATCAAGTCTGTAATGTTCTTATACAAAATCTCGCGGAGTCTGTTAAAGAGGGGCTTCTTCTCGACAAAAAAGAAAAAGTTCCGGAGCATGTTCTCCGTTTAAAGAAGACCAGTATCGAAGGGCTCAAACAGGTCGCTATTCTCAATCGCAAAGCCGAAATCGTCGCTTTTTTTAACAACGACGGTGAAAAAGTACTCATCGACAGGCCGGAAAACCTTTTGAAAATTCGTGAATTGACGATTCTCGAAAAACCGGATACTTTTGAATACTATTATCCGATCACAACTAAACTACGCGAAAATAATACTGAAAAAGTGATTCTCTTGGGGGTTGCCTTTATCAGTTTTTCAAAAAGTTCGATATTAGCCCCGGTTGAAAGAGCGCGGGATATTGCGGTGGGTACAGCGATCGTCATTACCCTTTTTTCTATCATTGTCATAAACCTGATCGCCAGAAAGATGGCCAACCAAATCCAACTTCTTTCTCATGGCGCAAAAGAAGTTGGGAAAGGCAATCTTCATGTTGAGATTTCGGTGAACACCAAAGATGAATTAGGGCTTTTGGCTACGGAGTTTAATAAAATGACTCAGCATCTCAGAGAAAAGATGCAAATGCAAAAGTTTATGTCGAAACTGACTGTGGATATGATTCGGGATACGGTAGGGACGAACGGAAAATCCGCTGCGATAGAAAGAAAAATGGCTGTTTTATTTTCCGATGTAAGAAATTTTTCAACAGTAGCAGAAGAGTTAGAGCCGGAAGAAATCGTTAAACTCATCAATATTTACTTCGATTTGCAGACGAAAATTATCGAAAATTACCATGGAATTGTGGATAAATTTATGGGGGACCAAATTATGGCGATTTTCGAGGGCAGAAATATGGCTGATAATGTACTCAGAGCTGCCGTGGAGATTCAGCGACAAGTAAGGTTACTGAATCAAGAGCGTACAGCCAGCAAAAAAGTCACCCTCGAGATGGGAATTGGGATAAATAACGGAACTGCCGTAATGGGACACATGGGTTCGGCGCACCGTATGGATTATACGGTCATCGGTGATGTTGTGAATGTCGCAGCCCGTCTTTGTACTCATGCTCGTGCTCGACAAATTGTGACCTCCTTACAACTCGCACGGGAAGTAAACGGTTCTTATCCCACGACTCGTCTCAAGTCGATTTCCGTAAAAGGCCGGACACAGACAATAGACGTGTGCGAAATAGATTATGGACGCGAAATATTGATTTAACGCCGACAGGGGATAACTTTTATAAGTCATCCAACAAAAAATTTTAGTTTCCTCCATGGGCAAAGCGAGACTCCTCTTAGCTGCGATTTTTCTTTTCTTATCCAGCAGCGTCCTTTATTCCCAAGATTCAACTGTTACCTTCGTCGAAGAATTTATCCCAGGTTCAAAGGCCTTTGGTTTTGGCGGCTCATTGGTCGTACAGGCGCGTGACCCATCCTCTATTTTTTGGAATCCCGCTTTGTTAACCGGCTTACATGACCGTTCATTGCTGATCAGTATCAACAAGGCGTTTTCTTTTGACTATGTCGGCTTTACACAATTTGTTCCTCTCTACGGGACTCTTGGAGCTGCTGTTTCTCGAGTTGAGACACCCACTGAAACGGTTGATCGTGGGACGATTGCTTGGGGACGTAAATTGGCGCGTCGATTTTCCGTAGGCGCCAACGTGAACATTCAAAAACACAGAAACCTTTGGTTTGCTGACGGAGGAGTCGGATTCTTAATCGGTAACGCTCAGGTCGGGACTCTTGACAATCACTGGCGGGCGTATGATAGATCCAGATTGTTAGATAGATGGAATTTTGGGCTCACGATTATGCACATTCCTCTGAGCGACAAGCTTTTTGAACCCTCTGCTCAGTTTGGGATGAGTTACCTCATTCCGGCATTAGGATTGTTGTTCAATTCAGGCTATGACATTAACAAAAGCGGGGACACTTCTCATTTAGGAGCAGGATTTGAGTTTAATAGGAATATCACTGTTTTTACCGGAATCGAAGATATCGATGTTGAGAACTGGGGAATAGGAATGAGTTATACCCATGATAATTTTATCTTTAATTTTTCTTATTATCGTCAATTGTCACGAATCCTCTTGACATTATCGGCAAGAATCAGCCCCGCTCCCGTGGAGTTGGCGTTTCCTCATTATCGACGTGCTTCAAACAATTTCAAGGCGAAAAAATTCAAAACAGCCGCCAGACAATATCGACAGTTTTTATCGTACGAAATCCGTTCGGCTCAGTCAGATACGGCATTTCACCGGGTTCAAGCTTTAAACAAAAAGCTTGCTCGTGACAAGATAATGGTCGATTCGCTTTATGTGATGACCAGTCGTATATTGGCGCAAGGCAGCACACAATATCTACGTGCTGCGGTTATTTTAGGCAAAATTCTCGAAATGGATCCGGATAATTTAAAAGCAAAAGCGAAATTGGCTTCTTTACAAAACCATATTGATAAATTTGTAAAAAGATCTCTTGCCGATGGGATCTACGAATTCCAAACGGAACATTATTTTAAGTCGAAAGGCGCATTTAATCGTGTCCTTCTTTTTGATCAAGATCACCGTGTTGCCCTCAGATATAAAGCTCGAATCGATACGATTCTCACCGATCTAGGGGAAGAGTATTTTTACCGAGGCGTGGGCTATTTTCGACAAAAAAATTATAAATGGGCGAAAGAAGAATTTGTGCGAGCTCTAAAATATAGTCCGTCACATAAAGAAGCACGGAGTTATTTACAGCGGACCTTACAAAGAGTGGATGAAAGCAGACGGGTTGTCGCCGATTTGATTCAGGAAGGCCAGGTCTTGGAGAGGAGAAACAGATATTCAGCCGCTGTGAATAAGTATTTAGAAGTCTTGAAGATCGATGAGGACAATGAATTGGTTAAATCGCGACTTGCAGTTCTGCGTCCAAAAATTGAAAAGTTTGTGTCGAGAAAATATAATGAAGGATTAAGGTACCTAAGAGCCCATGAATATTCAAGAGCACAAAACGCATTTCAAACCGTTCTTTCCATCGATCCACGACATCGTAACGCCAAAAGACAACTGATAGAATTACGAAATGAAAAAAAACAAAAAGTAACCGGGTTAATGAGTCAGGCAGAGACAGCTTTTCAAAATGAACAATGGCGAACCGCTTTAGAAATGTACTCTCAGGTTCTCCAATTAAACTCAAAAAATAACAAAGCGATGACGGGCAAAGCAGAAGCGCAAAAGAAACTTGAAATAAACCAACTTCTACAGCAGGGAAGAAGTCATTTCAATCAAGAGAATTTTAAAGAAGCTGAGAAAGTCTTTTTGCGTATACTGAGCTTGGACCCAAGTCATCGTGTGGCAAAAATAGAGCTTGATGCAACGAAAACGAAAATCGACGAGCTTGTCGAGCAGTATTTTAGCGATGGGATTAATTTGTACACATTGGATCGCTATCAGGATGCGATTGCCTTGTGGAATAAGGCGCTTAAGTTAAAACCGGATCATAAAGGCTCGATCGATTACAAAAAACAAGCAACGGACCGTCTGGAGGCATTAAAAAAGTTAAAATAACCGAAGAAGCATCAGTTGGAGATAAAACTCGTCGGTTTGAGGCGAAGCATCGTTAGATAATTCGGGCTAAAAGCAGGATGTGGCCTGCTCCAATATGTGAAGTTGCATAGCGCATGAAGGAACCTTCTTGCAAAATAGTGCGTTATGGTAATACTTCTGAACTTTTGCACAAAGCGGTTTCACCGCGTTATGATATTACCGGTGAACTTTTGCATATTTTTGCAAAATATATGACATCTTTTCTTTGGAAGATTGTTGTGAGACGTGAGACGCCCCCTTTTCCATCACACCATGTTGAGAGGCACGTTTCACGTCTCACGTTTTCCAGTGCGGCTCTGCCGCGTTGGGTTTTACAAAGTCTTGAAATTTTTCCATTTGATTATGAAATTACAGATTATTATCATACTGATGTTATTGTCCTCTTTGACATCCTGCGCCTACTTCAACACTTTTCACAACACCAAGAAATTTTTTAAAGAAGCGGAAAAAGAGAGGGAAAATCGAAAAGGAGAGAAGCCTTCATCCGCTGAATTACGCGCTTATGATAAAACGATAGAGAAAGCCTCAAAAATTTTAGAATTGTATCCAAAAAGCAAATATGTCGATGATGCTGTTTTTATTTTGGGAGAGTGTTTTTATTACAAAGGGGATTATATCAAGGCACAGCGAAAGTTTGAGGAGCTGGTTTCCTTTTTTGGAAAAAGCCAGCATTTCGGTAAGGGCAAGCTTTGGTTGGCGAAGACAGATATTAAGCTTCAGGAATTTTTCGCGGCACGATTCATCTTGGAAGAATTAATTGACGATCCTGGAACAGATCGCGAAATTCGTGAAGAAGCCCAGTTGCTCTTAGGCAATATTCAATTCGAGCAAGAATTCTATTCAAACGCCAAAGATGAATATTTTAAAACAACCAAAATTTCAAAGAATAAAGAAGTCAAAGCTAAGGCATTTTTTCAGCTTGGACAAAGTCAATTGAAAACGGGTGACTACTATGACGCGGTGGAGAGTTTTCAAAACGCCTTGAAATATAGTTCAAGCCCACAGTTTTGGTTTGAATCGAAATTGAACTATGGTCGATCCCTAAAGTTGTCAGGAGAGTTCAAGCAAGCCACAAATGTTTGTTATTCTCTTTTAGAAAGGGAATCTTTTAAAGATAGGCATGGTCTTGTCAAGTTAGAAATTGCCGATTGTATTTATCGTGAGGGAAAAGCGTTATTTCTGGAGTTGAAAGCTGCTGAGGTCGATTATCTCGGTAAAATCGAAAAAGCTATCGACGAATATAAGAAAATTACTCTGGAATATAAGAGGACCGATGTCTCTGCTCGTGCGTATTTTCAGATCGCGAGGATTTATGAAGAGGATTTTGGTGATTTTGCTCAGGCAAAGGAATATTATGAAAAAGTCAAAACCGAATATAATCGTTCTGAATTGCTTGCTGAATCAAATCAAAAGTCTAAAGATATTAGCGAATTGATCCGACTGAAAAATCTTGTGAAAAAATCACAGATTAAGCAATTGGATGCGGGCGATGGACAAACGGCCCCAATGTCCGATCTCGAAATGTTGCTCCTTGAGCATGGAGTGCATCCTGAGCTTAGGTTTATGAAACGGAAACGACTTGTACAGAAAGAGAGCCGAGATGTGGTGACAACAACACAGGCAGGTAAACGTGACAGCGTAGAAATAGGAACCCCCAAAAATGAAGACTTGGATAGCTTTATCATCAACAAGTTACGGCTTGCTGAGACCTATTTATTTCAATTCGGCCAAATAGATTCCGCCCGTTATGAATATGACGAGATCATTCGACTCTTCCCTGATCATCCGGGCGTTGCAATTGCGTTGTACACAACTGCCTTCATATATGAGAATGAATATCATAACAAAACAAAAACAGATTCGTTGCTTTATGTTCTCATAGAACGTTTTCCCGACTCAGCTCAAGCACAAGAAGCAAGAAAGATATTGAGCATTTTGCCGAAACTCGATCGTCATAAGCTTGCCTTCGAATTGTATAAAATTGCAGAGAACAGTTTGTTTAACAAACGTGATATTGAAGAGGCGCTGCGAAATTTTCGAAAAATATCCCGCACTTATCCCGAAACAAATTATGCCCCTAAAGCCTTGTTTGCTATCGGGTGGATTCAAGAACGGCTTGTTTTTAATAACGCTAAAGCGGTTGAGATATATCGGGAAATTTTAGAAAAGTACCCAAAATCGGAATTTGCTCAGACGGTAAAGATGAAGTTGAGCGCCCTTGAAAAGGATGATCTTCAAGAAGAACCGCAAAAACCAATTCCTTAATGCCTGCTCAATTCGATTTGACAGAAAAACAGATTTGTGAGTGTCCGGTTCTTGCAGTATCCAATTTAACCGCCGACATTTATTTAATGCGTTTGTATTGCCCGCCAATTTCCGAAAATGTCCGTCCCGGACAGTTTGTCAACATCAAAGTTAACGAAGAATTTATTCCGTTGTTAAGGAAGCCATTTAGTGTCTGCCGGAGAAGTCGCGAACAAGGCTGGATAGAGGTTCTTTGGAAAATCATCGGTAAGGGTACGGAGATTATGGCGCATTCTCGAACCGGGGATTCCATCAATCTTCTTGGGCCTTTGGGACGAGGTTTTCTCCTCCCGGATGAAATGGAGCATGCTCTGGTCGTTGGAGGCGGGATAGGGGTCGCACCCTTACCGTTTTTATGCGAAGAACTTTTACTGAAAGGGACAACGGTCACTGTTTTTTTAGGGGCGAAAACCAAAGATGAACTTTCTCTTGTCTCTGAATTTCAACAAATGGGACTCGAAGTACAAGCCGCCACGGAAGATGGAAGTTATGGCAGGAAGGGGCTTGTAACGGACATGCTGTTAGAGACATTAACCGATAAAGGCGCATTCAACAAGTGTCATATTTATAGTTGCGGGCCGAATGGCTTGCTAAAACGCTTGATGCATATAACAGCAGACTATGATGTCGAGGGGCAGGTCTGTACGGAAACCATGATGGGGTGCGGTTTTGGAATTTGTATGGGGTGCCCTGTGGTCGCCGCCGACCCGGAAAAATACGGCCGCAAATACTATTTGACCTGTCTGGACGGTCCGGTCTTTAATGCTCGGGATATTATCCTCGATGGTTGATCTCTCGATACAAATTGGCGATTTGAAACTGCGGACTCCTGTGCTGGTGGCTTCGGGTACATTTGGATATGGACAAGAAGCCGCAGAATTAGTCGACTTAAATAAGTTAGGCGGCATCATTACCAAATCCATTTCTTTGCATCCCAGACCCGGGAATCCTCCTAATCGCATCGCCGAAGTACCAGCCGGGATGTTAAACTCGATTGGTTTAGCGAATGTCGGCGTCGATGCGTTCATCGCTGAAAAGCTCCCCTTCCTCAGAAAGTTGGATACCGCGGTCATTGTGAATGTCGCGGGCTCCTCTGCTGAAGATTTTTTGCACGTCATACAACGACTGGAAGATGAGGACGGTATCGATGCTTATGAATTGAACTTTTCATGTCCTAATGTGAAAGAAGGCGGTTTGGAGTTCAGTCAGAACACAAGAGTCACTGAAAAAGTTACGACCATGATTCGAAAGTGCACCTCACGAACGATGATAACGAAATTAACTCCGAATGTCACACGCGTTGGCGAGATCGCTTCTGCCGCCGAATCCGGTGGCGCCGACGCTGTTTCACTGATCAATACCCTCGTCGGCATGGCTATCGATATCCATACACGGCGACCCAAAATTGCAACTGTGACCGGAGGCTACTCCGGACCCGCGATAAAGCCTGTGGCTTTGGCTAAAGTATTTGAGGTTTCCAAGAAAGTTGATATTCCTATTATCGGTATCGGTGGGATTATGAGTGGCGCCGACGCCGTCGAGTTTTTTTTAGCCGGAGCAAGCGCCATTGAAATTGGGACAGCAAATTTTATCGACCCTAGAGTCAGTGAAAATGTGACAGAGGATATACGGCAATACTGCCTGAAACATCATTTCGATTCGGTAAGAGAATTCGTCGGCTCCCTACTTAATCCTTGAGTTGTAAGTCTTGACGTTTTTTGGCAAGCCCCGACTGTCCAAATTGTATTCCTATGATGACTGTCGGGGCAAGACTTGAAATCACAAATCGCAAAAGCCAAATAA
>JBHHWX010000254.1:0-8538 GCA_046756745.1 bacterium
AGCGGAGTCTATGTGTATAAACTGAATGTTGACAACCGGATTTTCGGCAAGAAAACGCTCCTCCTGCGCTGACTCGAACCTCTGTTTTTTGCTTGTCATAATTTACCGCACCCGGCAACGATTCGGCCCGGCTTTAATCTCAAGCGGCTGGAATTCCTTTAAGAATTGTGTTGGGCTGATTACTCAGTCCAAGCTGTCGTCGTGGAATGCCTCACTTAATTCAGCAAAACCTGCCGGTATACGCCAGCGCGCTCGGGCTTGCCCCAATTTTCATAAAGCAGAATCAAGTCTTCCGCCGTCTGCCGCAACGCTTTCTTGCGTTCGGGATATTTCTCGCACAGTGTTTGGTAACTTGTCAACAGGAGTTTCTTTGCCTCGGGAAAGTTTTTCTGCTCGACCAGACAGCGCCCCAAAGAACGCTGAACTTCCAAAGTGCGCCAGTGGCTTTCGCCGAGCGCCTTCAGATTCAAATCGAGCGCCTCGCGCAGCAACGGTTCCGCGCCGGGCGCATCGCCTGCCTTCAAAAGCACTTGCGCCAGGCCTTGCAGGGGTCGAGCCAGGTTGACGTGGCCAGCCGGAAGCACCTTACGGTGCAAGGTCAGGGATCGGCGGTACGTCTCTTCGGCCTCCTGCAAATTGCCTTTTGCCAGAAGTGTTCCGGCCACGCTATTCAGCGAAGCCGCCACGTACGGATGCTCCTCGCCTACTAATGTAAGCAGAATCTCTACGTTCCAGCGGTACAAACGCTCTGCTTCATCCAGGTTCCCCCTCGCTTTGAGGATGCAGGCCAAGTTGCCGCTGCTGGCAACCACGGCGACATTCTCTTCGCCGTACACTTGCCTTCGCACCTGCAGGCCGCGGCGTGCTAGGGGTTCGGCAGCCTCGTAATCCCCCTTCTGGGAGAGCAACCGGGCCAGATGATTGAGAGTTTCGCCGACATCAGGATGCACCTCGCCGAACAATTTTTCTCGCATGTCCAACGCCTGGCGGTACAACGGTTCTGCCGCTTCCAGTTTTCCCTGTTTTCTAAGCGCATCTCCCAGATCTTGCAAATCGAAGGCAACCTCGGGATGCAAAGCACCATATGATTTCCGGTTGAGCTCGAGCGCTTTTCGGTAGAGCGCCTCGGCTTTTTGGTAGTTTCCCAGCTCGCGCTGTAGCACTCCGTAGTCGCGCAGGATGGCGGCAGAATTCTCAAAGGTTAAGGCATTTTGAATTGTCTGATACAGCGAATCCGCGGTTTGGTATTCTCCCTTGAGATAGTGAATTTGCGCCAGCCGGTGCAAGTTTTCCGCCATCTCCGGCGAGGCAACGCCAAACTTTTGACGTTGAATTTCTAGCGCGCGTGTAAGCGCTTCCTCGGCCTTTTCGTGGTCAAAGTCGTCGTGGTACAAAAGCGCCAAAGAAATCAAAGCCTCGGCGGCTTCCGGGCTGTCCGCTCCGGTAAGGTCTTCTTGAATGTGCAAGGCTGTCTTAAGCTGCGCCTCGGCCTCGCGGTAAAGTCCGAGAGAGCGGTACACATGCCCGATGACATCCATCATGGCTGCCTGCACTTCCGGCTGGTCGGCCAGCTCGGTTTGAACCCGCCTGGCGCCTTTTTCGAGAAGCTCTCGCGCCGTAATGGTTTCGCCTTTGGACTCACTTGGATCCGAGACCTCAAACAGCCCGGTCAGGAAGTCCGAAACCCGTTCGGCTTTCCGGGCCTCCAAACGCGCTCGGTCCCGTTCTTGCGCCAGCTGTAAAGTATAAAAAACCACCAGACTCGCAATCACGGCCACGACCGTGAGCGCAGCGGCCAGGGCGCCCTTGTGCCGGTATATGAACTTCTGCGCCCGGTAACCGAAAGTGTCCGGCCGGGCTTGCACCGGCAGTCCGGCGAGATAGCGTTTGATGTCTTCAAAGAATTGTTCGGCCGAAGTGTAGCGCCGCTCACTTTCTTTCTTCAACGCCTTCAAACAGATGTTGTCCAGGTCGCCGGCGAGCTGTCGCCTTAAACGTTCAGGTTGAGTGGCGCGAAGAGAGCTGATCTCATCCGCCTCCGCCTCAGATTCGGATTGAGTTCGGCGGGTGGCGGGTTTCGTCTTGCTGACAGCCGTGCTCGGTTTTTCCGGTTCGGTCGTGCAAATCACCCGCTCTATTTCAGAGGACGCCTGCGTGGTGAAGTGAAACGGCCGCCGGCCGGTGAGCAACTCATAAAGGACCACGCCCAGGGCATAAACATCCGTGACGGTGGTCACCGGTTCGCCGCGCACCTGTTCCGGGGCCGCGTATTCCGGCGTCATGACGTGCATGCCGGTTTGCGTCAGAGTTTGGAATTGCGGGCGGGCTTTATCGTCGTCCGGGGCCAGTACTTTCGCGATGCCGAAGTCGAGCAGTTTGACCGTGCCGTCTTCGCTGACCAGAATGTTGCCGGGTTTGAGATCGCGATGCACGACGAGATTGCGGTGGGCATAGTGCACGGCGGCACAAACGGTTTGAAACAACTCCAGGCGCTTTTCAACAGGGAGCTTGCGATTGTCACAGTAGGCGCTGATGGGCTCTCCCTCCAAATACTCCATGGCAAAGTAGGGCAGCCCCTCATTGCTGACGCCGCCGTCCAGCAGCCGGGCAATGTTGGGGTGCTCGAGGCGCGCCAGAATCTGCCGCTCGCTTTTGAATCGTTTGAGAATTTGCTCGGAATCCATGCCGCGCTTGATGAGTTTGACCGCCACCTGCTGCTCGAACTCGCCTTCAGCGCGCTCGGCGAGAAAGACCGCCCCCATGCCGCCGCGGCCGATCTCGCGTACGATTTTGTAGGGGCCAATGCGTTGCCCCTCCAAGTTGAATTCCTGCGCGAAATCCACAGCGTCCAAAGCCAGGCCGTCGAGCAGGCTGTGCGCGTTGGCGTCGGCTTCGAGCAAGGAGAGGACTTCTTGGTAGAGCTCGCGGTCGTCTGCGCACGCTTTTCTGAGAAACGCCTCTCGTTGCTCTTTGGGAACTGCAAGCGCTTTTTCAAATACGGTCTGGATTTTGTTCCAGCGTTCGCTTTCCATCGAGATACCTCAAAAGTAATTTACATTACAAAAATCTCAAATCTAAGATCCAAATCTTGCATCGTAGGTCGCATTTTTTTGACAGGATTCTTCAAATCACAAATCGTAGATCGCATATCGTAAATCGTATATTTTCGAGCTCAGAATCTGATATACGATATATGATTTACGATCTACGATCTACCATCGGCGCTTTTGATTTGCTGTACAGATATTAAGTAAACGCCGGGAAAAGATCAACTCTTTTGGAATTTCGTGAGCACTGTGCTGTAGGCAATTTGCTTACATATGCTGAAAATAAGTCTTGCGTAATCTGCCAAAAATCATTAAATTGTCCATCAATAATGGACAAAACCACCAATTAAGTCAATTTGAAATGGAAAAACTAAAGCAGATTATCAAAGAGTACGAGGAGATTTCTTTTGAAGGCTTGCCTCGCGGTTACGATCTTGAATTATTTCGGCTAAAAAGCGCTCTCACTATTATCGGACCACGCCGGTCGGGAAAAACAACCTATCTGCGGGAAATTATTCATACCTTAAAACTCGAACACTTTTTGTTTTTGAATTTCGAAGACGAACGGATTCTTCCGATCAAAGAGTTTGACACATTCATCGAAGCGTTCTATGAGCTTTATCAACAAAAACCACATATTTTCTTGGATGAGGTGCAGAACACCGAACTCTGGCATCTGAAAGTCCGGCGGCTGATCGATCAAAATTATAAAGTGTTCATAACCGGTTCGAATGCCAATTTACTAAGCTCGGAGATCGCCACCCACCTCGCTGGCAGAACGTATATCCGGAAGGTCTTGCCGTTCACATTTCAAGAGTTTCTTCGACTGAAAAACATCGCTTTTTCTCCTGACGCCATTTACGGGAAAGGCCGGTTTGCCATTAAAGATGGATTCCGGGAATTCCTACTGTTCGGTGGTTTTCCGGAGGAGATTCAGACAAAATTGAAAAAAGAACTGCTTCGTCAATATTTTGAGTTCGTTTTTTACAAGGACCTTATCGCACGGCATAAAATCCGGCAAGAAACGCCAGTTCGGTTATTGCTTCAAAAGTTGGTCGAGAATTTGGGTAAGAGTTACCAAGTAAGCCGGCTTCGCAATCGTATTTCTCAAATTGTGCCGGTGAGTAAACAAGCCTTGTTTGATTACCTGCGATTTCTGGAAGAGAGCTTTTTGGTCGTTCATCTGAAAAACTATCAAAAATCGTTTCTTCGCCGGGAAATGGAGCGTAAGACCTACTTTATCGACACCGGATTTCTGGGAATCTTGACCATAGATCTTGAGTATGGCAAGTTGTTGGAAAACGTGGTTTTTCTGGAACTGTTTAAACGAGACCGAAAGCTGTTTTATCATAAAATGAAACACGAGTGCGATTTTGTGGTGAGCACGGATAATCATATAACAGATGCACACCAGGTGTGTTGGGAATTGAACGACGCCAACCGGGATCGGGAAATAAACGGGCTGCTGGAGGCGATGAACTATTTTCAGCTCACCACAGGTCTGATCATTACCCATGCCCAAGAAGAAGATATTGACTTCGACGGCAAGCGCATAGAGGTTCGCCCGGCGTGGAAATGGGCGCTTACATTGGAGAGTAAATTATGACGAGTCTAACCTGAACATCCCAATTTAACAAATCCCAAAGGGGAGATTTGGCCATTGGGATTTGCTATTTATCCAAATCGCATCAACGTGTAAATCGGCATGAATTTGAGTTTGTACTCGTGCTCCTGGTAGATATTGCCCATATTGAGTACAATCTCCCATCGACAATAGGGATGTTCATCTAAAAAGATCTTCATGCTTTTTAAGCGCCCGGCACGACCGTTTTTTACTTCGACAGGATAGATCTCGCCTTCTCGTGCGATCAGAAAATCCACCTCAGCGCTGCTGCTTTTTTTCATACGGTTCCAGTAGTACAATCTCTCATTCTCGGAACCCCCATAGAGTAAAAGCTCCTGCCCTACAAACTGCTCTGCCAGAGCGCCGCGATAAACATCCAGCAGATTTGTTTGACCCAACACCGAGGACGGCGGAATACCGCAAATATGCTGCATCAAACCGATGTCCACAAAAATGGTTTTGAATACCTTATCCGAGGCGCTGGCGCCCAGTGGGATGCCTTGTGCCGTGGATGGAACGCACTTTTTGAAACAGAAGCGCATGTTCTAAAAGATTCACGGATTCTTTAATTTTTGTTACCCGCTTTTCCGGATACAATCCGGCGTACTTGATTCGCGATCCAGTTTTGGCCGGTAATTGCTGGAAAATATGATCCAATAACTCGACGTCAGCCTTTTTGCGGTATTTCACAAAATCTTGCACATAGGCTTGATAAAGAGTTTGGTGGACATTCCTCACCTCCGTGAGCGAACCGGTACGGACGAAAATGGACACGGCTTCCGGCATCCCTCCCACGATGAAATAAGTGGATAGCTGTTGCAGGAATTTATCATGGATTACTTCAGACAGGGGAGTTTCCTGATTCAAGTTGGGTAATGTTTCCGCCAACAACTCCATATCCATCGCCCACAGAAATTCCCGGAAACCAAGTGGGCGAAGCCACTGAAATTGCACTCTGCCGACCGGAAACGAGATATCTTCAAAAGTAAATTCGAGTAGCGAACCGGCGGCAATAACATGAAGCGCTGGCACCTGTTCGTAAAAATAACGCAAAGCCATGAGTGCCCGAGGACATTCTTGAATTTCGTCAAAAAACAGCAGCGTTTTGTCTGGTACGATCCGCTGTCCATAAGCAGCTTCAAATTGCAGTAGCAAATTTTGGGGACTTAAATCGTCTGTAAAGGCTTTGTGAATGTTGCGTTCCAGTTCGAAATCGATTTTCAGGAAACTCTCAAAGTGCTGACGAGCAAATTGCTCCACAGAGTAGGTTTTTCCTACCTGTCGGGCGCCGTGAATCACCAGCGGTTTTCTATTCTGTTGGGTTTTCCAACGTAATAATGCGTCGTCGATGAGCCTTTTCATGTAATTTTACAAGGTTAATTATTCGTATTTCTTGTAAAAATACAAGGTAAATTTGACAAATATAAGTAAAATTGTAAAATTTGATAGCCTCGGCACGTTCATATTGCAAAAAAAGTCGCGACCGCATGATCACTTTTGTCCTGCTTTCCTGCGTTTAGAGATAAGACCTTTTGAAAGGTAAATTCGAACAAAAATTGCAGGAGGAGTAATGATGAAAACAATATCAACACTCATAAACCGTCTGGTGCAACGACACCGTTTTGCTTTTTTCCGGATCAGTGTAACTGGCTTGTTGGCTGTAATTCTGGCGACGCCGGGATTCAGCCAAACAGAAACATCGCAATCGTCGCTGCAAGGGCGAACCATCAGTTATGTGCAACCCGACGGCGCCATTCGTACTATGCTGGCCGGCGCGGACGCCGATGAAGACGGGATTTCAAATGAGCTTGAAATCGACGGTTACTATTACTGCCGCCGGGAAGGTGTGATGCACCCGGCGACCGAACCGTGTGACGGCGTGCTGCCGGACGTCACGTATAAAACGGACCCTGAGCGCTGGAGCAGCGACGGCGACCCCTACAGCGATTTCACCGAAGTGAGCGGCGTCAACATGCACCCGGCGGTGACCGTGCCGGAGAACCATCCGCTGGTGGCCGCAAGCCCGGTCATCGTGGTGCAGATGCCAACTTATACAATTATTCCGAATGGTGAAATTACGGACACGGACGGAGGCAGTCGCTCGGATGCGATGACCCAGGAAGCGACTGTGGGTGTCGAGGTCGGTTACTCGGAAACCGTTGGAGCGGAGGTCGGCACCGGGGGCATGAATGCCAGCGCCTCGGCGACCCTGTCCATGTCGCTTACGGCTTCTTTTACATTAGGATCGACCGTCACGAACGAAGTGAACTGGAGCAGGGCACGTTCCGTGAATCCGAGTAAGGCTGCCTTTTTAAGCCTTGGGGTATTTTTCGAGAACCGTGGCAGCGCGCCCATTCTCGATTTGCAGACACAGTTCAATTTGGTGCTTGGTGACAAGGTCATCGCGACTGTGACGCCGGATTTGACGGTGAACAGCCTGGCGCCCGGGGAACGTTTTCCAGGGGCGTCGGCGCCACATGTGGTGGTGGAGCGTGACGTCAACAACAACCCCATCGTCCTCACGCTCGAGGAGCTGAAGCTTGTTCAGCTCGGCGCGCCGCTCTCTCTGGTGGTCACACAGGTGGATGGTAAGATCGGGCGGTGGGATTCCGACTCCCAAAGCTTTGACAACGATGTGGACTGGTCGTCATGGTCGGCCAACATCGAGCCGGTGGTGGTCAATCTGCATGCGGACCTCGGAGATGGCGAATCCTTTCTCTACAAAATCTATGCGGGCACAGCGGTTTTCGATCCGGGCCTGACTTTTAGAGACCTCGTGTCGCTGGTATTTGACGTGCAGGAAAACAATGGTCAGGTGACGATAGAGGGTCGGCCCTATCCCGGCGCCTGGTTCCTGACCTCGCCTTCGCAGGCGGTACAAGACGAATGGAACGCACAGGGTCGTCCGGAGAATCTCCTGGACTTGCCCATGCACCGCGAAACCATCATCAGTATGAAAAGCCCGGGCTCGCAATCCGGCCCGCGTATCAACCTGGCGACTTTCACCTCGGATTTCCGCCACGTGCTGGTGAACGCAACGCCGCGCACTTTTCCGATTTTATCCGCTCGCGCCGAGGTTACGGTTGCCGGGGAAGCTCAGAGTATCACGTTGGTCAAAGACGGTGCATTCTACACCAACACAGAGCCGTTCGAAGCTCCCGCGGATATCGACGGTAAGGTCTTTGTCGAGAACGCGAAAGGCGATATCAGCGAGGCGAATACCGTGCTGCCGGCGTATTACACCAGCGCCCAGGATGTGATCGACTACAGCAGTTTCCTGCCTGTTCCCGGCGGCGACGAGTATCTCCTGTTCATCGGCGGCGGCGATACGACAAAACCAGCAGTCATCTACTGTGATTTTTTCTTTGAAGATGGCGGGCAGGATGTCGCTGGCAAGGAATATCTTACGCTGACGACCACGGATTCCACCAACTTTTCCGACCATCCGGAACGTTTTTTCTTTGAGAAGATCAGGCTGGATGTGAACTCGTTAGTCGTCGATCCGTTTGATATCACCTTTTCGAATGCCACGGGCACGGGACATGGTTTCGGCTATTCTACCCAATCCTGCAGCCCGCATTCGGGAAATATCGATTTGCGGGGAACTGCGTTTCACCTCGATCCGTCAGCGCATTTCGAGGCTACAGGTGAGGTTCATGTCGATAGCTTGCGCAAACAGATTGACTTCGGCGGCGGCGTGCCGAACGCGTGTACAACTGCCGGCGTTCTTGGTCCGTTTAAACTTGCCTATGACGACTTCGCGGAATTGACCCTGCACCAAAGCCTTACGGCTGGCCGCTCTTTACTCTTCACTGGAATCGATGGCGCCGCACCGCCGGGGTATGTGAATATGGGCGCCCAAACCAG
>JBHHWX010000255.1:0-8525 GCA_046756745.1 bacterium
TTATTTAAATTTCGGTGTTGAGAATTACGTCGACAATTTTGATGCGGATAACCAGAATCCCAGCACAACTCTGAGGACGATTAGCTCCGGGATCTCTCTTTTCCCGGGCGCAGGAATTCCGACCCTCACGTTGAATCTGAGAAATCACAACCGGGATAACAATATCAATACTCTGGCAATCGATTTGAGTGGTACGGTTCCCGATACCACCGACATTCGGGAAAACAACAACACGCGGGACTTGACCGTGCAGATGAGCTACGACGTGAATTTTTTCCAGCTTAGAAATTCTATCACGCTCAGCTACATTGCATCAGATCGTAACGACTTATTCGGAACAACACGTTTAGGAGGCGTCCCCAATCTCACTGAAACGTCATCCAATGTGGAGCTGGTTTCGGTACGTACGCAATACCAGATTCCTCTGGTGACGACCGTTAATTTTGCGCGAAATGACAACAAATTCGCCGGCGGCTTAAACAAGTTTAACTTCTCGTTGTGGGGCGGCAGGGCGGAGTATACGCTATTTGACAACAAGTTGAGAACGTACATCGGGACGAACTTAACGTCAGCCGTCGGCAATACGGCCCTTGACGATACCACGCAAAGCCGCACCGATTACAAGCGTTTCGGCATGAACGTCGGTGCGCGCTTTGAATTTAGTCCTGGGAATTTTGTCTTAATCGATGGCCATCTGATTCGTTTTAATGATAGCGGCGGTACGATTAACACAAACACGGGCGCCTTCATTGTAGCCAATCCTTCCTTCACCGATCGCATTTTCCGGCTCTATTATGAAAAGAGATTTTAGAACTTTTTATTAAAACTGGTCGTTTAAAAAGGCAGTGTATTGATACCTGCATTTTTTTGTTTCCCGGCATGGTTCACCAACAACTCAGAGAATTGAATTTCACGAAGGAAAAATTTATAGACATTTGGAAGAATAGATGGTTGTTTGGGGCCATGCTGGCCTTTTTTGCGGCAGTCTTGGCGTTACTGTTTTCCGGTCTTCCGGTTTTTGAGAATATCGAACTAAAAACTTATGATGCTCGTTTCGGGATACGGGATAGAATCGAGACCGAACAGGACGATATCGTCATCGTTGGAATTGATGATGATAGTTTTACCGGTTTAAACCGAAGATGGCCATTCCCGAGATCGTACATTGCCCGGGCTATTTTAAATCTACACCAAGCTGGCGCAAAGCTCATTGTTGTAGATATCGAATACACCGAAGCGGACAATAAGGATCCCCGGCAAGACCGGATTCTCGCGGCTGCAATTTTACGAGCGAAGAATGTCATTTTAGCCGGTGAATGGGTCACACAAGTCGTGAGAGGCGAGCTCAATACTTTTCTTATCCCTCCCTTGCCTATTTTTTTGGATGCCGGAGCAAAATGGGGTCTTATCAATACGTATGAAGACCCTGACGGCTTTATCCGGCGTTATCCGCTTTTCCAACATAAAAATAATAAATTCTATTATCCTCTCAGTTTAAAAGCCTATTTGCACCTAAACCGTGAGAGACTGGGCACAAACGGAACGCCTTTATTCGATGCCGGAGATTTTCTTCTCGGCGATCTTCGCATCCCGATAGAAACCGGAAATACGATGCTTATCAATTTTCGAGGCCCGGCAGAGTCATTTACTTCATTTTCTTTAGCCACCGTTCTCGATACGGAAGATTTTGAATTAGGGAATCCCGATGAAGATACGGACGCTTTTGAGTTTCTAAGAGATCTTGACGCGTTTAAAGACAAAATTGTCTTTATCGGAGCCACATCAGAAGTCCTTCAAGATAATAAATTTACCCCGTTTTTTAGTTATAAAAGCATAAAGCGGAAAATGCCCGGGGTAGAATTACACGCCAATGCTTTGAGCATGTTACTGCGTGGCGATTTTATTTCGACTGAAAACCGTGCTGTGGGCTGGGTGATGGTTTTCCTGCTTTCGGCGGCGGCGATGGGACTGACGAAATGGCTCAAACCTTTCCGAGGGATGTTCGCGATCTTAGGTTTGATTCTCGCTTACGTTATTTGGGCGACGTACGCATTTATGAATCTTTTGGTTTGGGTACAAATCACCGCACCCATAACCGCGATTGCATTGAGTTACGTTGGCAATGTCGTGCATCAAGCCCTGACAGAACAGCGAGAACGGATCCGGGTTAAGAAAACCTGGGAACATTTCATGGCCGGCAATGTCATCAACTCTATGTTGGATTCAGGCAAGTTGCCGAAGTACGGTGGTGAAAGAAAAGAGCTGACGATACTTTTTTCAGATATACGGGGTTTTACAACCTTTTCCGAAAAGCATACTTCCCGTGAAGTCGTTGACCAATTAAATGAATATCTCACTGAAATGGTGGATGTGATTTTCAAATATGCTGGGACGCTTGATAAGTTTGTGGGCGATGAAATCATGGCCATTTACGGCGCCCCACTCCATTTTCGAAACCATGCTGAAAACGCCTGTAAAACTGCGCTCGAGATGGTGTCTAAATTGCGACGCTTACAAAGAGAGTGGTCGAGGAGCAAGAAAGATTCCTTTCAGATAGGAATTGGCATCAACACCGGAAAAGTGATTATCGGCAATTTAGGCTCTTCTCAACTTTTTGATTATACTGTTATCGGCGATGACGTAAATTTAGGGGCGCGTTTAGAAGGCGCGAACAAACAGTACGGAACGACCATTATTATCAGCGAATCGACCTACCGGGCTGTGCGCAAAAAAGCTCTTGTTCGCGAGCTGGATCTTGTCCGCGTAAAAGGAAAGAAACGTCCGGTCAGAATCTACGAGTTACGTGGAATGGGGTCCTTGCCTGCGATTGAAAAAGATCTCATTATCGACGTCTATACCCAGGGTCTGGCTTATTACAAAGAGATGAAGTGGTATTTAGCGCTCATAGAGTTTAAGCGGATATTGAGATACTTCCCTACAGATGGCGCTACACGAGTATACATCAAACGCTGTCTCGATTTCATTGAAAACCCACCCGTTGAAAACTGGGATGGTGTTTACGAATTTACCACAAAATGATTTTAGCCCCAACCCCGCCGAACCATACAAAATGCCCTCTTTACATTGATATGTTGCTTAAACCCTGCGACCTTTGGCCTTGACAAAGTACTAATTATATTGTATATTTTCTTTATGATCTTGAACTTTCTGCGACATTTTAGGAGTCAACATGTTTATTGAACTTAAGCAAAGTTTGGATGAAATAAATAAACGCATTCTCAAGTTAAAGGAGTGTCTTTGACGTCGCCAAACGAGAAGAACAAATTTTAAAATTAGAAAAGAAAACTTCTGCAGCAGATTTTTGGGATGATCCGGACGCTGCTCAGAAAATCATGCGCGAGATGAGCTCTCAGCGGGAATATGTCGAATTATACAAAGAGATCAGCGCAAAGTCGAGCGATCTCGAAGTCTTACTCGGCCTCGCACATGAAGAGGAGGATCAGGATACTTTTACGGAGATTCAAACCGAATTAACCGAATTAGAAAAACGAGTTGATGAGATTGAATTCCAGAACATGTTGGGGGAGCGGGATGATCCCAAGGATGCCATTTTGACCATCCATCCCGGCGCCGGCGGAACCGAATCCCAAGATTGGGCTCAGATGCTTATGCGGATGTATTTACGCTGGATCGAAAACAAAGGATTTTCTGCTGAAATTTTAGACTTGCAGGATGGAGAAGAGGCCGGTCTTAAAAGTGTAACAATCGAGATTAAAGGAAAGTACGCATATGGCTATTTAAAAGCCGAGGCCGGCGTGCATCGTTTGGTGCGTATCTCACCTTTCGACGCGAATTCCCGGCGGCACACCTCTTTTGCCTCGGTTTTTGTTTATCCGGAAATTAATAATGACATCGAAATCAAGGTTGATCCCAACGATCTGCGTATCGACACCTATCGCGCAAGTGGTGCAGGAGGGCAGCATGTGAATAAAACGAGCTCAGCGGTTCGCATTACCCACATTCCAACCAATATCGTCGTACAATGTCAAAGCGAACGCTCTCAGCATCGAAATAAGGAGAGCGCGATGAAAATCTTGATGTCTCGATTGTACCAGAGGAAGAAAGAAGAAGAAGACGAGAAGTTCTCGAAAATCGAAAACAGCAAAAAAGATATCGCCTGGGGGAGTCAGATTCGCTCCTATGTTTTTCATCCGTATAACATGGTAAAGGATCACCGAACCCGCGTCGAAACCGGCAACATCCAACATGTGATGGATGGTCACATCGACTCGTTTATTCAGGCGTATCTTATGAGTCAGAGCGGGGCCGATAACGTCGCTGAATCCGATTTGCCAGCGTAGTTTTTACCTTGGAATCTTACGTTGATACGTTGCCAACCGCAGCGGAAATTGATTTAAATGCCATTGCATTTAATCTCCGGCAATTACAAACGCGCGTATCGCCGGCCAAAATTATGGCGGTGGTGAAATCCAATGCCTATGGGCACGGTCTTAAACCCATCGCAGAGATGGCTCTGGCGCAAGGGGTCGAGTACTTTGGAGTCGCCCGTCTTGAAGAAGGCGTCGCTTTAAGAAAAGACGCCGGAGCGACTCCGATTTTGGTGTTCGGAGGGTTCTTTAAAGATCAGGTGGCCCGCTTTCTGAAACACGATTTGGAATTGACTCTTTTTGATGAACAGCGGGCGCGTATTCTTGCGACGGGTGCAAAAAGAAACGGTAACCGGGCTCGAGCTCACATCAAAGTCGACACCGGTATGGAACGTGTGGGGATTTCCTGGCAGCACGCGGCGGACTTTGTCTGTTTCGTGAAGGATTTGGACTGGGTTGATGTTGTCGGTGTGTACACGCATTTTGCGACCTCTGATGAAAAAGACAAAACTTTTGCGAGAACTCAGTTAGAACGTTTTGAGCGAGTACTTTTGGATCTGCACAAACAAAATGTGAAGATCCCGTTGGCGCATGCCGCGAACAGCGGCGCGATTTTGGATATTCCCGGGTCTTATTTTGATATGGTCAGACCAGGTGTGAGTCTGTACGGATACTATCCGTCACTGGAAACATCAAGGAGCGTTAGGTTGCAGCCGGCGATGACGCTCAAGTCGCGAGTGATGGCTGTCAAGGAGGTCGCGCCAGGCTCAACAGTCAGTTACGGTCAAACTTATCGCGCTTCTCGAAAGACACGCATCGCCACCGTTGCGATTGGATACGGGGATGGCTACAATCGTCTCTTGTCAAATTTAGGCGAGGTCTTGATTCATGGGCGGCGTTTTCCTGTGGTCGGACGAGTTTGTATGGATCATATTATGGTCGATATAACAGATGAGGAGAATGTAGACGTTGGCGATGAGGTGGTTGTGCTCGGTACTCAGGGCGGGCAGGAGATTTCAATCTATGAGCTGTGCGAGAAATTACAAACCATTCCGTATGAAGTGACGTGCCGGATTTCCGAACGGGTGCCGAGAGTTTATAAACACGATTTGATTTTATCATGAGTACTGCTAAAGAAGAAGTTAAAAAGTTATTAGAAAAAATTCCTGATGATTGTTCGTTCGAAGATATTCAGTATCATATCTATGTTCGAGCGAAGATAGACCATGGTTTGAAGGATATCAATGAAGGCCGCGTGCTCTCTCAGGAAGAGGTTGAGCGTAGGATGGCCAAATGGCTAAAAAAGTAGAGTGGACCGAATCTGCTTGGAGAGATCTGGAAGAAATTGCAAATTATATAGCGAAAGATTCCTCGATCTACGCAGCAAGCTTTGTTGAAGGCGTCAAAGATTTGGCAAGATCGTTACGTCGCTTCGAAGAAAGAGGACGAGTGGTTCCTGAGTATGACGATCCGAATATTCGTGAATTATTTATAAAATCTTATCGTATGCTCTATCACACGGCAGATGACACCGTGTATGTTATCTGTATAATCCACGGAGCGAGAGACTTGTCCATGAATATCGATATAGAGGAAAGAATTCCTTGATGTAGGTATGAAAGACAAAATGCACTCAGAGCAAGAAAAAACTTTAGTCGAAGACCTCAATCAGATCATGCGTATCCGGCGTGAGAAGCTCGAGCAGATAAGAGAACGGGAAGTGGAGCCCTACCCTTACGCGTTTGCGCGTACTCATTCTTCGGCCGAAATTTTAGCGAATTCGGAGCAGTATCTTGAAAAGAAGGTCTCCGTTGCCGGGAGACTGATGTCAGTCCGTGGGCATGGCAAAGTCGGTTTCGGCCACATCATGGATTCGGATGGAAAAATCCAGGTATACGTACGTAAAGATGAGATCGGAGATAAAAACTACGAAGTCTTTAAGCTGTTGGATATTGGCGATATTGTCGGCGTGACCGGTGAAGTCTTTGTGACCCGTACCGGTGAAGTCACCATAAAAGTCACCGGCTTAGTACTGTTGTCGAAAACATTGCGTCCATTGCCAATCGTGAAAGAAAAAACAGAGGGCGATGAGCGGGTTGTTTACGATCAATTTTCCGATGTCGAGCAGAGGTATCGGCAGCGATACGTCGATCTGATCGTAAACCCGGAAGTACGTAAAGTTTTTGAGACCCGCGCAAAAGTGATTTCAACAATGCGAACCTATTTGGATGAGCGCGGCTATCTGGAAGTCGAAACCCCAATTTTGCAGCCGATATACGGCGGCGCTTCTGCCCGACCGTTTCTGACCCACCACAACACTTTGGATATGCAGCTTTATATGCGTATCGCCGACGAGCTTTACCTCAAGCGGCTCATTGTTGGTGGGTTCGATGGTGTTTATGAAATATCGAAAGATTTTCGCAACGAGGGCATCGATCGTTTTCACAACCCGGAGTTTACCATGATGGAGCTCTATGTCGCATATGAAGACTATCGCTTTATGATGCGGCTTGTAGAAGAAATGATAAACTCTATCGCGCAGGATCTTTTTGGGCGCTCAAAAATCGTGAGTCAAGGCCAGGAAATCGATTTCAGTCCTCCCTGGAAACGCGCAAAAATGTTTGATTTGATCGAGGAATATACCGGGATTAATTTGTACGGCCTGGGTTTCGAGGATCTCAAAAAAGCTGCCGGCGATTTGGATGTCAAGGTTGAATCGTTCTGGCGCGAAGGTAAGATCATCGATGAAATATTTAGCGAGCGGGTAGAACCGCACTTAATCCAGCCCACCTTTGTTATGGACTATCCAGTCGAGCTGTCGCCGCTGGCCAAGCGTCATCGTGATGATCCGAAATTAGTGGAGAGGTTCGAGCCGTTTGTCGGCGGGCGTGAGATCGGCAATGCCTTTTCCGAGCTCAACGATCCGCTCGATCAACGCGAACGGTTTTTGTCACAACAAAAACTATTGGCCCTGGGCGACAAGGAAGCACAAATGCTGGATGAAGATTATTTACGGGCGTTAGAATACGGAATGCCGCCCACGGCCGGATTAGGAATTGGAGTCGACCGGTTGGTGATGTTGTTTACGGATCAACCTTCGATTCGAGATGTGATTTTTTTCCCGCACATGCGACCGGAAGGGAAGTAGATCGAAATGTCCTACGAAATCCTGATCGCGAAACGCTACTTTAACAGCGACCAGAAAATTCCATTCTGGCTATACACTTTGAGTATCAGCCTGATGGTCATTTTCTTCCCGCTCACAGTGGTCAGCTTTTTTTGGGTCGTCGGGGTAGAATCGTTGTATAAACGCATTCGCCAGTCCACCTCCTGGCGTCTGTTCTCGGTTCGCGTACTTGTTTTTGGCTTTGGAACGTTACTGTGTCTGCTCTTAGTGATGAGCCCGGTCATCCTGTTATATGCTTTGGATCAGTTGTTTTCTTTGGGTTGGTTTACACATTTCCCGTTTGCGATCTTTCCGCTGAATGCCGCTCTTTTTCTTTTCTTTCGAACCATTATCTCCCATGTTATGACTGGCAAACGCCATGTTTTTGCATCGGTGATCAGTTTTTTATCGATTTTCGGTATTTGTTCGGGAGTGATGGCGCTCATTATCACGTTGAGTGTCATGAACGGCTTCGAAAGTGAGGTGCGCTCACGAATTATCGGATTCCGGGCGCACTTAGAATTCCGCAAGTATCATCGAGTCGGTTTAGAGGATTATGACTCTTTTTCAAAGCGCATTCGAAACCTGGATCATATTATCGGAATTTCGCCATTTATCGATGGTAAAGCTCTTATTTTTTCGAAGAATAAGAGAAATGCCGGCGTGGCCTTAAAAGGCGTTGTGCCAACGACGATCGGTCATGTCTCCGACATTGAAGACGACGTCGTTTATGGAGACTTCGAGTTGGGCGCGTTGAAAACCAACGGTCAAAAAGCCTACCCGGGGATTGTTTTAGGACGATACTTGTCGGAGAAGCTGGGAGTGGTTTTAGGAGACAAAGTACAGATTTTGAGCTCGGCTGGGATCTCGCCCTTCCTTTCTCGAATGCCGCCCTTATACACGTTTCAAGTCACCGGTTTTTTTGAAACAGGAATTTTTGAAATCGACGACATCTTTGCTTATATTCATCTTGATGAAGCCCAACGTGTTTTCAAAATGAAGGATCATGT
>JBHHWX010000256.1:0-8510 GCA_046756745.1 bacterium
AGGGATCGAGTATTTCATCGAAACCGCGGATATTGGCGGACTCGATGACAGAGAACCCGCCGGCGGCTATTTCTCCGTTCAAGTGAGTGTGGCAGATGTAACCAAAACCGGCGTTCAGCCCGGCGGCAGCGAGCAAACGGCGTACCGGCTGATTTCCATCCCACTGGATCTTGACGACAAGACTCCCAGCGCCGTGTTTGAGGATGATTTGGGCAAATACGACGATAGCGCTTGGCGGTTCTTCGAGCTTCGCGCCGGCGAAACGTATGCCGAATTCCCAAATACTTCCGTGATAGAACCCGGCAAGGCATTCTGGCTGATCGTTAAAGACGGGGGCAAGAGGATCGATACCGGCCCGGGTAAATCGAAGCCGACAGACGAGCCGTTCACATTCTCGTTGCGGCCGGGATGGAATCTCATCGGCAATCCGTTCAATTTTGCCATCCCCTTGGATAACGTGAGTTTGGCTAGCGGTGATTCCGTACACCTGCGCCGATACAAAGGCTTTTGGAATGATCCCGATCGCAACCAGGTTTTGGAGCTCGCGCCCTTTGAAGGATACGCTTTATTCAACAACTCGAATTCACTTACCACTTTAAGCATCGATCCCGATCTCACCGTGGTCGGAAGGTTATTCAAAGAAAATCCGAAACGCGCTCACTTTGAAGAAACATCGTGGTCCATTCAAATCATGGCGCGGTGCCAACAAGCCCAGGACTTCGACAATATCGCTTTGGCTGTCTCCGGCGCTTCAGAAGAATGGGATGCAATGGATAGCCCGGAGCCGCCGGTTATCGGCGAGTATGTTTCCGTTTATTTCCCACACACTGAATGGGGCAAGCCCACAGACAAGTTTTGTACGGATGCGCGCCCGGCGAACGCCGAGGGAATCACCTGGAATTTTGAGGTCGTCACCAACATTCGAGATAAAGTAACGCTGACTTTTGAGCAATTAGAAAATGTACCCGAAGAATTCCAGGTCTGGCTGCTCGATGAAGTCGCGCATGTTTCGCAGAATCTCAGGGAAAACAAAGTTTATGACGTTGCCGGGGCTGGCCGGAAACATCGCAGGCAATTAAAACTGATCGTAGGAAAACCCGATTTTGTTAATGAACTGTTGCGAGAAACACGGGTGGTTCCCAGCTCGTTTGAGCTTTTCCAGAACTTTCCCAATCCTTTCAACCCGTCGACAACGATTCGTTACGGACTTCCCAAACAAGAAACCGTAACTCTGACAATCTATAACATTCTTGGAGGGGAAGTAGTCAGGTTAGTCAACGATCAGTTAAAAGAGCCCGGCTATCACGCAGCGGTCTGGGACGGCAGAGACCACCGCGGCCGGGTTGTGGCGAGCGGCGTGTTTTTCATGCGGCTGCAAGCGGGACGATTTGTGCAGGTGAGAAAGATGCTGATGATTCAATAACGCGGTGAAGGAGCATGCAGGTGACTCCAGTATTCCCTATCGCAGCAATGCTGTAGAATAAATTTCAAATCACGCTCGCACAGAGACGCCTAGAAGCTAGGGCGAAAAGACTATATTCTTAGCGAAGGCGTCCCCGCCGAGCGAGTTTTCCTCTCGACTCTATGCCCCAAAACCCTCGGCGAGACGCCTTCTCGAAGACGTTTTCAATCGCACATATTTCGAATTTTCAGTCAATCACGACATAGAGTTTTTTGTAGAAAACACACTTTCTACTTGTTTTGGAAAACAGTTATTTTTATCTTCGGGAAGGTTAAAAGCCGGTAGAAAATGAACTGGTTAATAACCATAATATTTATTAAACTTTGTTGGTTGACTCATAAATGAGAACAAGAGTGACTTGAAGGAGGTCAATTTATGCCTGCGAAAGGTACTATTGGAATTTTAACCGGCGGCGGCGATGTTCCGGGTCTGAATCCTGCCATCCGGGCCGTGACGCTGCGTGCTTTGCGTGAAGGGTATCGTGTGTTGGGAATTCGACGCGGCTGGGCAGGATTGGTGGATATGGTTGCAGATAAAGAAGTGGATAACAGCCTGCACGTTCAAGAGCTTACAGAAGACGTCGTAGACCGGTCCGGTCGAACGGGTGGCACGTTTATTCACACTTCGCGGACTCGACCCAGTCACCTGCCGAGGAGCATCGTTCCCACTCATCTGAAAGAGAAGTATTGCGATGAAATGAACGACGTCACGCCGGAGGTTCTAAGAAATTTGGAATTTCTTGGTGTGGATTATCTCATCCCCATCGGAGGAGACGATACGCTGAGTTATGCTCAACGCCTGCATGAAGAAGGGGTCAAAGTTGTCGCGATTCCGAAAACCATGGATAATGACGTGCCTGGCACGGATTACTGCATCGGGTTTAGCACGTGTGTCA
The DNA here is from genome assembly GCA_046756745.1 of bacterium. Lineage (GTDB taxonomy): Bacteria > Zhuqueibacterota > Zhuqueibacteria > Oceanimicrobiales > Oceanimicrobiaceae > JBHHWX01. Next base: position 2,358 of record JBHHWX010000256.1, read on the forward strand.
CCCGCACAATCGAGTTGACGCACAAGCTCCGGACAACGGCTGGTTCGCACGAGCGTTTTCTGGTCATTGAGGTTTTTGGGCGCTATGCCGGATACACGGCGATGCTTCCTACGATGGCAGGAGCCGCGGATCGGTGTGTGATCCCGGAGCATCCCTTTGACATCGAACAACTGGCAGAGCTGTTATGCTTCGATCGCAAACACCATTCGAGCAATTATGCCGTCGTTCTGGTTTCGGAAGGGGCTCAGATGAAGGGCGACAAAGAAATGCACTTTGAAGGTACGGAAAAAGATCAGTACGGTCATCGAAAGCTTGGAGGAATTGGCGATAGAGTTGCAGCCCGGCTTAAAGAACAATCGCCGCAATGCAACCAGGGTAAACGAATCAACGTTCTTAGTCAGCGACTTGGCTATTTGGTACGGTGCGGCGATCCCGACGCCCTTGATTCCCTGGTACCCATGGCGTTTGGGAACCTCGCGCTGGACTTAGTCCTTTCGAAGTCATTCGGACGTTTAGTGAGCCTGCGAAATGGTTGTTACAATACAGTACCCATCGAAGTGGTCACCGGAACGAAGAAAATGGTCGATATTAAAAAATACTATAACACTGAGAGATTGCGACCCCAATATGAGACATTTCTCAATCAGCCGCTCTTTATCATGACCAGAGATTTGTCATTTTGAAAGGAGTGACAGAAAAGACGCCTATGCGAACTGCAATTGATTTTGGTATCACGAATACCGACGCCGTGACCTTTCGTGACGGTAAAATGCATCGTTGGAAGCTCCCATCAGACGGCGAGCTCAATCCTGAATTAGTCGAAACCGTGTTAAAAGCCGGCGGCGTTGAGCTGACTGCTCATAAAGAAATTGTGGTCACAGGCGGAAGACACCGCACTTTACCGGAAAAAATTCAGAACTGCACAGTCACTAAAGTGAATGAAATCAAAGCGATTGGCCGGGGCGGTCAGGCTTTGGCGGTTTTGAATGAGTCGAATTTTGAAACACCGATTCTGGTTGTGAGCGCCGGTTCGGGAACAGCCGTTGTTGCCGCGCGCGGCCATGAGTATACGCACATCACCGGGACGGGCGTCGGCGGTGGAACGATGCTCGGATTAGGCCGTCTCCTCTTGCACACCTCTGATCCGGCTGAAATTGATGCTTTGGCCCTGAAAGGCGATCCGAATGGCGCCGATCTCAGTCTCGGAGACGTAGTGACCGGGCCGATCGGCAATCTGCCGATCGATGTCACGGCTGTTAACTTCGGGCGTCTGGCAAAGCAAAATTTAACAGTGAGTCGCGAAGACTTATCGGCCGCATTGGTCACGCTCGTAGGACAGGTCATCGCTGTGACAGCCATCAACGCCGCTCATGCCGAACAGCTTGAACGTGTGGTTGTGATCGGTCACCTGACGGATATGCCCAGCGTGCGGGGCGTTTTACAAAAGGTGAGCGATATTTATCATTTGAACCTTATCTTGCCGGAGGAAGCGGGTTCGGCCACCGCGTTGGGAGCGTTGCTGCACACAAAGCAATAACGTTGTTGAAAAACTCTGTCAGGGTTAATGCTATGCGCCATATAGCGTCTGAACGAAAACTCGAAAAATGCTCAATTTAAATACCTCTTCGCGAAGGCGTCCCCGCCGAGCTAAGCAGGAATTATCCCTCGGCCAGGTGGCCTTTGGGAAGATAAGGTCGTTTTCGTTCAGACACTATATAGAAATGATGCATTTTTATGAACGAGATACAGACATTTTTGTAAGACTCTAACCCTGACACAGTTTATTAATCAAGAGAATCATCCATGACGCCTTGGCTGCTCTTAAAACCGCATGAAGCTTGACCCAACCAAACGAGTTGCAAAAAAAGTCCTTCGTGTTGAAAAAAAATATACATGACTTATTGCACTTGTCATTCATTGGAACTTGAAACTTAATATTTATCAGTCAGTGGCCCGACTGATTTGTTATTTGGTTTTTGGGATTTGGAAACTTGTGGCTTCGCTGCGTTAGGATAAATTGAGGAAAAGAGAGGAAAAGAAATGATAGAATTAATCAAGAGTAAAATTAGACAGCTCAGAAAAAGCCAAGATATTTCAGAGCGGGTTTTCAGGCATGCACAATCTATTTTTCTTAACGGGCAATGCCAATTGCTGACCCAGTCAAAAACAAAATTTGAATTCACCGTCAATGATGAATTCAAGGATTATGATGTTGCTCTTTATATTAAAGACAATGATCTTTATGCGGAAATAAACAAAAAAGAGGCTGATTGGAATCATCTCGCCTTAGCGTCACTAATGCAGTTGTCGGATGATTTAACCAGACTGGAAACGGCTGCCAAAGCAGAGGGAAAAAAATACACCCGCAAAGGGATGATAAAAAGGGTCATGGCCGAGAGACAAGAAAAGGCGCATAACGCGGATTACCGCATTGAATTTGCAGACAATATCTATGGCGAGCACACTCTGACCAATGAAAGAGGCGTCAAGTACAAGATCACATTACGGGATTTTGAAAATGAAACAGGTTATATCGACTGCATGGATCTGCGGACGAACAAATTAGGCACGACCAAGCATATTATGTTTGCTTTTAAAGAGTTGAAGTCCAGAAAAGAGCTGTATCATAAACTAAGTAAACACTATCCCTTTGTCGAGGTTTATCTCGATCCGTTGAACGATTACAAAATCACCTGGCATTATCCTCAACCCTTGGACACCAATATTGAAGTTCTTATTGCGAAATACTTTGGTGACAAGAAAGTCTTTCCTGAAAAGAAAACTCTGGAATTTTTGGGATTTATTCGTGAAGCAGAACCTTATCAACAAATTCTCATTAGACCGGAAGTATTCGAAAAAGTCGAGAAAGCTTTTACCGAAAAAGCATTGCATGAAATCAAACATAGCCATCAAATTGATTTTTCGTCGATCAAAGCAGATTTATTTCCATATCAGAAAGAAGGAATTGAATTTGCGGTTTACCGCGAAGGCGCTATCATTGCGGATGATATGGGCCTGGGTAAAACCATGCAGGCGATTGGCACAGCCGTGATTAAGAAGGAGATATTTGATTTTAAACGAACTTTAGTCATCTGCCCCGCCTCCTTGAAGGAGCAATGGAAAAATGAAATTGAGCGATTTTCAAACGAAAAAGCCGTAGTGGTCGAAGGATTTCCTCATGAAAGAGAAAAGATATATCGAAAATCAAAAGCCTATTTTTTAATCCTCAATTACGAAACCGTTTTAAGAGACTGCATTGCGCTCAATAAATATCAAACCGACTTCATTATTTTGGATGAAGCCCAACGAATTAAGAACTATACCACGAAGACGGCCAATGCGATAAAGTCATTAAAGAAGAATCATGCTCTGGTCATCACAGGAACCCCGATAGAAAACAAACTCATAGATTTGTATTCCGTTGTTGAATTTATCGATCCCTATTTTTTGGCGCCGCTGTGGGAATTTTCATATCAACATTGCTTGTTTGACCAAAATTTAAGGCACAAAATAACCGGATATTATAATTTGAAAGAGCTTAAAGAGAGATTGCAGTCCATCTTAATTCGCAGGGAAAAGCGCAGTGTTTTGAAACAACTCCCCAACATTAGTGAATGTGATGTCCCGGTGGAAATGCACCCCATGCAAGCAGACTATCATGCTTCTTATGCTAAAGGTGTAGCCTCTATTCTAAGCAAAAAATTTATTACCCCTTTTGACATGCAAAAATTGATGCTGCTGTTGAGCAAAATGCGCATGGTTTGTGACTCTACAAATCTTGTCGACCATGAAACCAACCATTCACCCAAGTTAGAGGAATTAAAATATATCCTTTTTGAAAAATTAGCCATTCAGAATAATGGCAAGAAAGTGATTATTTTTTCAGAATGGGTTCGAATGAATATTATTATTGGAATGATGTTGCGCGAGAACAACGTCGGGTTTGCTGAGCTGAGTGGGAAAGTTCCGGTAAAACATAGAGGCAAGCTCATTCAAAAATTTGAAGAAAATTCCGATTGCAAAGTTTTTATTTCAACGGAAGCCGGCGGCTCCGGTCTCAACCTGCAAGTGGCAGATACGGTTATCAACTTTGAGCTGCCTTGGAATCCCGCTAAAAAAAATCAGCGCATCGGCAGAATCGATCGCCTGGGGCAGGAAAGTACAAACTTGACCGTTATTAATTTCATCACAAAGGCATCCATTGAAGAGAGGATTGCATCCGGTTTAATATTAAAGCAAAATCTATTCGATGGCGTCTTGGATAGTGAAAGTCAAACAGATTTTGTCGATTTTTCAGAAAAGGGGCGCTCGCAATTTCTCAAACAATTGGAGGGTGTTGTTGCCGATATTGAAGATGGCGGACGACCCGAAAGAGATGTGTTTGAAGATGAGGCGATAAGAACCGAAGAAATGGAAGAAGTAAAAGACACGGTCGATTCGGTAATAGCAGAACCGGAAGACGAAAAGACTGATCAACGAGTTGAAGAGGAACCGGAGAAAGCCGCCAAGCCGGTCATGAAACCGGAGGCAGAACCTGAACGAGAACCACAGCACATGAATCGGCAACAGTTAGAAGAAATGGAACAGGTCATGCAGCAAGGACTGGGTTTTCTTTCCGGGTTATATAAAATGACAACAGGCAAAGATTTAAGCTCGCAAGAACAAAAAATCGAGATAGATAAAGAAACAGGCGAGGTCGTGATGAGATTTAAGCTGCCGGTTGCGGCTGGTAGTTGATTTGAATTTTCTAAGTAGGTGATTTTGTTGCATGATTCGACGATTAACGCACGCAGGGCAACTAAAAAAGAGCGTAACGATTATGAAAAAAACATTTTCCGCTAAATCTCGTGATACTAGGTCGGACGACATGCTTCCCGGAATATAACTTTGATTATCGAAAAGCACTTCCGAATCGTTTTGCTGAACGAGTTTACAAAAACCGGAGCGTTGTGATTCTTGACCCAGATATTTCCAAAATTTTCACTACATCAGAGTCAATGAATACAGTTCTTCGTGCACTAATTACTACAATGCCAAAACCTGAGAAAGCGAAGATCACTCAAAAGTCATCAAGATAACAACGCGACAGAGGGTTGGCAGTTGAGCCGAATTTTCTAAGAATTTCGTATCACAGCATAATCTTCTTGGTATGGGTGATTTATCTTATTTATTGATATTTTGCCTCAAAAATTTATATTAAAAACATTGTACCACTTTTTAGGAGGTCCTCAATGATGACCGCTCTGGAAAAAATCAGACGATTGGAAGAATATCTTGCCGTGGATAATTCAACTGTAGACCCTGTGTTGGATATCACCGTCAATAAGCTACTGGCACGTGAGCGCGCTCGCGTCCTAGATCTCAAAAAACGATTATTAGATCAAAGTAAACAATTTGAGGAAAATTATTCATTAGAGTCATCCGAATTTTATACCCGTTATGAAAAAGGTGAAATGGATGGCGAGACGGATTTTGTTGAGTGGGCAGCTACTGTGGAAATGTTAAAGAGTATTGAAAAACGACTAGCCTTACTGGAAATAGAATCTGACGAATGAATCCGGTCATTGAGCAACACTTTGATGAGGTTGAGGTTCGTCTTCTTCAGAGCTTGGCTATCGCCACCTATCAAATAATGACACGAGAAATTGCCTTCTCCGATGGAAAATTGAGGATAAAACTCGTCCCGAGAGATGGGGGAATGATCGAATTGTTCGAATATGTGTCGGAGTCAGCCGGGGGAATTCAGTTGCTGAAATAGAGCTTTCACTGGCAAGATGGTCAGGGGCAGTTGAGAAAGCGCTGGGACAATGCACCTCATTATCCAAATCTGCCAAATGCGCCACACCATGTTCACAATGAAGATGGTACAGTACAAGAAGTTACAAAAGTACCTGATGCACTTTCTATCATTGAGAAAATCGAGCATGAGATGACATGAAGGAAAATATCTAAGAGAGGCCTTTGAAATTCGAAATCAAGGCGACTATGATGCTTTCATTGAGTTTTCCAAATGATGTAACTGTTCACCTGTCATTCCCGAAATCTCTTAATCGGGAATCCACCTTCTGCTGACAACCCAAAAGAATGGATTCCTGCTTTAGGGCCAGTTCGACGGTGGCAGCCAACCACACCTCAACGCCGTTGGGGTATCTA
>JBHHWX010000257.1:0-8499 GCA_046756745.1 bacterium
ATTGTCGATGTTGTAAGACTTCATTTGTTTAAACGAGGCAATTTTCCAGTAGGCAATTGGCAGTAAGCAATTAACAAGATGCGCCGTTTTTTGCCTATTGCCTACTGCCAACTGCCTACTTTGTGTGTTTCAATTGTTAAAATGACTACTGCTCCAATGGAGCCACTTCTTTCAAGCGAAGTCTTGGAAGAAGCTTAGATTCTTTACCCTACCCTGTACGTGATTTGGGCGGCGATAGCTTCTCCTATCGCAACCAGGGCATCGATGGCCAGGTTTCGCCCACGATGATTACGACGCGCGGCTGCCCCTATGGATGCAGGTTTTGCGATGTGCACCTTCTCGCCGGGAGAAAGTGGCGGGCGCGTTCTCCAAAATCAGTAACGGACGAAATGGAACACCTCGTTACCGAGTATGGAGCCGAAGACATTCGCATCATGGATGATATTATCAATCATGACAATGAGGAATTTCACAAATTATTGGATGCGATTATCGAACGAAATTTCAATATCACATTCTGGGTCATGGGGAGAGCCGATATGCTTCTCAAGGATCCCTCAACGGCAGCGAAGATGGCAAAAACAATCTCATTCACAAACAAAGGAGTATCGAAAATGGCAGTAAATAGACGCGTTGAAAAAGCATTTGTGCATGCGGCCAACGTTGCCTGGAAGACGTTTCAAGCAGTTAACACCAGGCTGCCTGAAGGCAAACCTTTTCAGCCTCAATGGGCGCCGGCGCCGTTGATGAAAAGTTATGAAAGATCGAAACCGCCTTTAGGGGTTCCCAGAGAGACCGACTCTCTCTGCCCCAAGTGTGTCATTGAAGTCAAGGAAGCCATCATCAGGGGCGAAGAGGATATTCAGCGTTTAATGAGCAATCATCCCGGAGAAATAAAAGCGCAATTGGTTGAAGAAGATGGCAAAGTTTTGATGAAAAAACATTGTGAGCGTCATGGAGATTTTGTGGATATGATTTCGGCAGACATCGAATTCACACAGCATTTGGAAAGTCTCTTCCCGGGCCGGGATTTCAAAACCCTGGGAGACGAGCTGGTTCATCAACACGGCTCCTCCTCGATTAAGTACGGCCGCGGAGCGGTGATGACCATCGACTTGACCAACCGTTGCAATATGATGTGCAACCCGTGCTTTATGGACGCCAATCAAGTCGGATATGTGCATGAACCCAGCTTAGACGATCTTAAAGAAATTCTCGATCGCTCGATTTCATTCAAGCCCAAACGTCAACTGGCCCTGCTCTTCTCGGGCGGTGAGCCGACAGTGGCGCCGACGTTTCTCCCGATCATGCGTTATGCCACTGAGATCGGCTACTTCGCCAATATGGCCGCCACCAACGGTATCCGGTTTGCTCAAGACCCTGATTTCGCGTTTGAAGCCTACGATGCCACTTTGAATACCGCCTACCTGCAGTTCGACGGCGTCGGTAATCTGGCCAACTCGCACCGGCATATCAGCAACCTTTTCGATGTGAAATTGCAAGCCATCGAGAATATGGCCAAAGCCGGAATCAGTATCACCTTAGTTGTGACGATTGTGAACGGCCTCAACAACGACCAGGTCGGGCCGATCATCAAATTTGCCATCGAGAATTCCGACAAGATCAGCGCGATCAGTTTTCAGCCGGTTTCCTTTACCGGGCGCGATGAAGGCATCAGCGACGCGGAGCGGCGCCGGCAGCGCTACACCCTGGCGCATCTGGCGCACGACGTCAAGAATCAAACCGGCATCACCGAGCCTCTCCGTGACTGGTTCCCGCTTTCAAGCCTGAGCTCCTTTACGTCAGTGGTCGACCTGGTAGCGGGCCCGGAAGAAACCTGGGGCGGACTGAACTGCTCGTGTCACCCCAATTGTGGGATTGCCACGATCTTAGTTTGTAACAAACGCACAGGCGCCTGGGCGCCGATTTCCGAATTCTTCAATATGGAGAGATTTTTCCGGGATATCACCACGATTGCCGACACTTCAAGAGGCAAAACCTTAACGGCGTCGCAGATTGGGTTGGCCTTTGCCCGTAATTATATTCCTGAAAAGGCGCCGGCGGGATTCAGCATTCGCGAGATGATCAAACAGTTCGACAATCATTCCGGGGGCACCATCACCGGTGATTTTGAAACCGACCCGCGCGAACGCAAGAAAAACGAATGGTTCCCGCTCTGGGTGGGCGGCATGTGGTTTCAAGACCTTTGGGTCTACGATTTCCGCCGCACAGAAATGTGTGTAATCCCGTATGGAACCCAAGAAGGAGAGATTTCGTTCTGCGCCTACAACACCGGAGTGGGCTGGAGGCAGATTATCGAAAACATGTACATGACTTCTACCACCTCGGAGTGGTTCAAAACGCGTGGACGCCACAAAATTTATGCGGGAGAACGTCCGGTCGATCTGCCCACTACGGAGCACACGTTGAGAATGCTTCCGAATGATGTGCCGATAAATGGTAACGGCAATGGCAAGGCCAATGGTAATGGCAGAGCGAACGGCAACGGCTACAGTGGGGACAGCGTAAGCCACAAAAAGGAAACCGTTTTGGCTGATTAACATTCACACCATTTTTGTTGGTAACGGCCGGGACTATCCTTTGTGGGACGAAGCAATCTCCTGAAAATGTGCAACGGCCTCCTTTTAGCGCTCGGGTCTTAAGGGTGGATGCAGCAATCCAGTGGACTTCTTCGTCGTCCCAAAGTCGGGACGACGAGCGCAAGAAAACTCAGAAATAAGCTCTAAGCCCCGTCTCCGGGGCATCGTAATCACTTGTTTTTAAGAAGCGTCAAACGCACCCAGGGACGGGTGCTTGAACATTTTAGAATACAGTCAATCATTAGTGTCTGAACGAAAACGACCTTATCTTCCCGAAGGCCTCCTGGCCGAAGGTGAATTCCTACTTGGCTCGGCGGGACGCCTTCGCGAAGAGGTTTTTAAATCGCGCATTTTTCGAGTTTTCGTTCAGACACTAATTAACAATAACCGTTCCGGTTTCGGATTGCCGGGTCTGGTGGCGTGAACAATAGAATGGGAACGTTCCGGCGGTCGAGAATGTGAACCCGAAATTTTGCCCGGATGATAAATTCGGAGAACTAAAATCAGTGGTTGGATTCATGAACGTGCCGCTGTCTACGGAATGGGATTCGCTATCCTGGTTGACCCAAACGATTCGCGTGCCGCTCGTAATTGAGACGGACTTTGGCGTGACTGCCCCGCCTTGAAACCAAAATTCATTGGCCCCGGGCGTTTGTGGCTCCATGGGGTTGGTTTCAGTACAACTCCAGAAAGAGGCTGCACACAAACCCAACAAACACAATAAAGCGATTCGATTATTCATCCGTCCCTCCTTTTTTGTTCGCTCATAAAATAGCAATTGCAAACTCTAACCGCAAGGTTTGTCTTGACTTTCAAAAGATGGATCGTTAGCTTTTGCGATATTTTTGGGGTGCCCCATGATTTCCTTTCCGAAAGCCAAAGCCTGGTTTATGGTTTTTAGAGTTCTGCCTGTTCTTGTTTGGGCCGTTGTTGCCACAATTTTTGGCGCGGCGATTTCCGCTCTGGAAACCGATGGCATAAACTGGACAAATCTTTTACTCGTGATGGGCATGACCGCTCTCATTCAAGGATTTCCCACACATATAATAAATGAAATTTATGACTGGAAAAGCGGCGCCGATCAATTTCGTAAATTGAGAGAAAAATCAGGCGGCAGCAAAGTCATCAAAGCCGGCTTGACGGATATCGACGGGTTGTGGGTCATGTTTACCGTAACGATGATTGTGATTTTCCTTTCAGCCGCCTATGCTGTTCTTGTCATAGGCTGGCAGGTCCTCTGGTTTATCGTACCCGGTTTTTTATGCGGCCTGTTCTATACGCTTCCCCCTTTTCGGCTGGCTTATTTACCTTTTGCCGGTGAGTGGCTAGGCGGATTCGCAGGCATCTTCTTTGCCGTCACCGGTAGTTATTACGTTCAAGCGTTTCGAATTGGCCGTACCATCATTTTAGGAGCTTTTTGTCTTGGCCTGATTTATATCGGAATCATGATGCTCTTTCACTACCTGGATTACGAAGGGGACCGGAGAGCGCATCCGCAAAAAAGGACCACAATTGTTTTACTTGGATTGCAACGCAGCAAATATTATGTCTATACCTGCTTGCTCGCTGCTTTGGCGCTGGCCTTATACTGCGCCTTTACTATCCATTGGGTTTTCATTCTTCTGGCGCTGCATACTTCGATTCATCTCGTTTTTCAAATCGGCTGTAATCCGCAGGACAGCGCCTCGATAGTCGGCTACGGCAGACTGATTACCTACGAAACCATCGCCTGGGGACTGATCTTTGCCGTTGTGATCCGCCTGGAGTTTTTACTTCTCTTTATCCCCATTTTTTTTGGTTTTTATGCCCACAAGAAATTCGGAAAAGTATGGAAAAATATGACGTCATTATCGTAGGGGCGGGACCAGCCGGGGCGACAACAGCCATGACTATCGATCCGAATCAAAGCGGCAAAAGCGTGCTCCTTATCGAAGGGAGAAAGACCGTGGGTGTGCCCATGCAGTGCGGGGAAGCGTTACCCACTTACGAGGAATTGAAGACCATTTTCCCGGGCGTGGATTGTCCGGAGCTTTTTGATCTGCCGGAAGATGTGGTCGCCGGTCGCATTGAAGGCATCAAATTCGTCGCGCCTTCCGGACGCAGCTATGTCGCCGAGCTCAAAGGGCACATGTTTTACCGCGAGAAGCTGGATCAGTACTTATTTAAGCAGGCGATAAACAGCGGCGCGGAATATAAATTGGCGACACGAGTCGTGCGTATCGATGGCAATCGGGTCGAAACAACCGCCGGGACTTTTAGCGGCGCCATCATCGTTGGCGCGGATGGAGCGCTTTCAATCGTCTCCGAATCGGTACCCGGGTTTGCTCCCAACCGCGACCTGTGTCGCTGCTCCTTTGTGATCGCAGAAGGCGATTTTTATGAAGAACTTGTCGAGCTCTGGTTCGGCAGCCGTTTCCCCGGAGGCTACTTTTGGCTGTTTCCAAAAAACGGCGAAGCCAATATCGGCGTCGGGGTTCGAGGTCCGAAAAACGTACGCAAAATTTTAGATGACATGTTAACGGAAATCAGCTCAGTGAAGCCTTTTAAAGTGAAACAGCGCGGCGGGGGAATCGTCCCGCTGGGTGGTTTGAAAGACCGCATCGTGAGCGGCAACGCAGCGCTTGTCGGCGACGCTGCCGGCATGGTCTTTCCCAGCAATGGCGGCGGCACCGGCGTCGCGATGGTGGGGGGGCACATACTCGGACAGACGATTCGAGAGGAGCTGCCTTTAGCAGAATATGAAGCGCGTGTGAATGCGCTGCTCAGAAAGGTCCTTCACAACTCGCTGCGAACTCGGCGCTCGATGGATCGCGTACGCGGCAGCAACACGCTTTTTTCCATCGTCATGTGGCTGGTTAATGTGCGCGGCTGGCGCAGTTTTATTATCGGTTGAGGCGCGAATCATGCGGGTTTTACTCATCAACAGCAATCGCGAAAAACGTCCTTTCCCTTTGCCTCCTATCGGTCTGGCGTCTGTGGCGTCGTATGCCGAACGATGCGGTTTTGAGGTGCTATGCCTCGATCTTTGCTTCTCACGCAATGTGAATGGGGACATGCGCCGTACCATCACGGAATTCGAACCGGAAGCTATCGGCGTCTCCGTGCGTAACATCGATAACTCGAACGGAAGCTCGCCTATTTTCTATCTGCCGGACATTAAAAAGATCATAGCCCTTTGCCGGAAACTGGCTGACACACCCATTATCGTCGGCGGTTCGGCTATCAGCGTGGCGCCGGAACCTGTGCTCGGCTACCTCGAGGCGGATTACGCCGTCGCCGGGGATGGAGAAGAAGCGTTTGTCGGGATTTTGAACGGCTTACGGAATGGGAATGGGACAACTCTACCCGCCGGCGTCCTTTACAGAAACAAGAATGAGTCGATTACGCTTTCAAGCCCAGTCTGGAACAAAGACCTCGACCACTACCCGGCGCCGCAACTGTGGCGGTGGATCGATTACAAGCGCTATGCCGGCTATGGCACGGCCATGCCAGTACAAACCAAACGCGGGTGCGCTTTTAAATGTATCTACTGCACCTATCCCAACGTCGAAGGCGCCAACTATCGCCTACGTTCAACGGATGCTGTCGTCGATGAGATAGCAGAGATCAAACGGCGTACCGGCGTCAGGCAGATCGAGTTTGTCGACAGCACCTTTAACGTTCCGGAAAAATACGCCAAAGAACTGTGCGAAAAAATTGTCCGCAAGGAATTGCATGTTTCTCTCCAAACCAGCAGCTTCAATCCGAAATCGACCTCCGCGGAGTTGTTCGATCTGATGCAGCGGGCGGGCTTTACCAGTCTGGTGTGCACGCCGGAAAGCGGATCGGATGACATGCTGGAGCGCATAAAAAAAGGATTTACCACCGAACATATCGTAAAAACGGCCCGCCTCAGCGCCCGGTTCGAGATTCCGTTTTTGTGGGTATTCCTGTTCGGCAACCCCGGCGAAACTGAGCATACGGTCAATGAGACCCTGCAATTCATCGAGCGCCATATCCCGAAAAAGGACGGCGTCTTCATGACCACGGGCGTGCGTGTGTATCCGAATACCCCGCTCGAACGGTTGGTGCAGCAAGAGGGGGGCCTGCCGGAAAATACGGATCTGGTGCAGCCGTTTTTTTACATTTCGCCCAAGATATCCAAAACCCGGCTCCATGAGCTGGTGCAAGGCGCGGTGCGCTCACATCCAAATTATTCGACGATTTCGGATATCCAGCTCCCGTTCCTGCCGTTGCTGTTACGCGCCAAAACCGCGCTCAGGATAAGAAAACCGTTGTGGGAATTCGCGCCTTACGTCAACAAAGTGATGAATTCGTTGCGGATGCGGTAGGGGGAATAACCAGTGTGATTGCCTGATCTTCCAGGCAAAAACTATGTCAGCTCAGTCTGTTTTCAACCGAGATATGGCGTCGCATTTAAAATTGCGTGTGAGAAGTACGTTGCATCGTGGGTGTTTAAGAAGTGCTGGGCTTATTAGTACCTGGGTTTAGAAATGTAGTTGCACTCTATACTTTCTCTTTGATTTTGATGCCGTATTTTTCTCGGATTTGCGCCAGGTCTTCCTCTTCCGAGGCGGGATTTTCCAAATACTTTTGAGATAATTTGTCCCTTATCTGTCGCATCATAGAAACGGCATCAAATTTCTTTTTTTTCACGTTAGGTTTCATCAATTATTTCCCTTGGTGACCTTATTTCAATCAATGGATAGCCGTATTTTAGATTCGTAGCATTATAAAGTTGGATTCTTCTCAAATTCACGATATGCCTGAAATTCCAACTGTTATGCGATTGGCTGTAGTTCCAAGCACTTAATTAACTAGATGAACGTTCACTAAGATTGCCATTAACAAATTTATGAAGGATGCTCGAAATAAATGTTTGATACGGTAATCCCTCGTGAACCGCTTGGCGTTGCAACTCTTTGAGGTCTCGTTCGGAAATTCGAATGTTAACTCTTTTATCTTTTCGTATGGTAGCACGAGCATAATTTTTGACGTCAGCTTTTCGTTCTTCTAAGTTAGGGTCAGACTTCCATTCTCCCCTCTCAAATGATTCCAAGATATCTCGTTCTTCCTTGTCAAGTTTGTCTATCATTTTAAATCTCCCAAGTACTTTTTTGTCGCTTTTCGGCTTGGTATCGGTTGATCTGCTCAACGTTACTCATTTGAGGAACAGTTTTGACTTCGAATAGGTCTTCTATTTCATGTGCGTGTAAGTAGTCAAATGGTACTGAGTATTTTCCAAAAGCGAGTTCTTTCAAGACCTCTTCGGGGAGAATAATCTTATCGTATAATTTGCGGATAAAATCAAAACCATTACTGAGCTTTTCAAGTGAAATAACTGGTCCGGTATTGCTTACAATTACATTTGCCATAAAAAGTTAGGCATTGAGTTCAATAGCAATATTTTCTTGTGAATCGCCAAGTATTGAGAATCCAAACTTCGGCAATACTTCTTCAAATTCTCGTCTAGTTTTCCCCAAAATCTCACGTGCTTCTTTTTCTGATAGTTTTCCAATATGATAAAGATTCGCGATGAGCATTTCTCTCACATAAAGATTGTCCACCCCAGAGAGGGATTTAATATCAGGCAAATTTATTGAAACTTCCATACTGTATCCTCCAAATTGAAATCAATAACAAGCACTCGCTTCCCACAAATATTAACTAATTTAGCCCAATTTGTAATATGAAGCAATCTATTTCAACTCAAACGTTACTATATCGCTAAATCCCGCAAATTAGTCCCGCGAAGCCATCACCTCCACAGTAACTGTCACGAGAATATCTTTTCGTGCTTCACTTAATTGTAAATTTGCCTTCTCTGCGAGACGTAACAGATTGTGAATAGGTGGGTGTTGGGTGTCAATATTTTTGACAAAATATGCTTTTAGCAATT
>JBHHWX010000258.1:0-8417 GCA_046756745.1 bacterium
CCGTAGGCAGCGTCGGAAAATTCATCGTAAATACCGTCGTGTCAAAACCATCATTGAGATGTGTGGCGCCTTCGTTGTTAAAAATCTCTGTAGTAAATTCGACCGAACCGCCGGGAACGACTTCAAAATCATCCGCGTCACTGACTAATGGCCGGCTAAATTCAACGGTCCACATGCCGTTATCGTACTTACCGGCCGAACGTACGGAAGCCCGGTTGCCGGTCGGCAAACTCAAAATTCTACCCGGAATGACGGCCCCTGTTGCAAAGACTGCCGTACTATCAAAGGCAACGGTCGTATCTGCCGTACCGGCGATGACCCCGAAAGGATCAAACCCATTCAGCGCATCAAGGTCACCAAGCAGAAAATCGAGGTTTGCTCCTGGATCCTGGGCGCCCATGAAGCTGGGAAATCCGGAACCCATTGGAGAGTTTTTCGAGTCTATGCCACTGCCGGCGTCGCCATGACGGCCGTCGGTCAGCCAATGCTTATCATCGGCAAACCCAAGCGGATTGGTGCGAGCCGCTTTCCAGTGCCAAACGTCCACTTTGCCAGTGGCGGTATTCATGATCGGGAAGTGACACATGCTGGCGCAATTGGCGCCCTCAGCGCCATTCTGTCCCATGTCCCAAATGATACCGACCCGATCCTCATCGCCGGACTGACTCCAGCTCGCGCCATCAAAACTCCACTGATTTTTAGCGACGTTCTCGGTCGAGGTCGCGTCCATCCAGGTAGCCAAAACATACAGGTTGTTCTCATCAATCATGCTTTTGATTGTTAAGCCTTTTGAAGTCGTGATCATATCCGATGTCCACTCCCCAGGGGACGCGACGCCATCCAATGTCGGGGTCCCGATCGTTGCGGTCAGCGACGTACCAGCCCCAGGCGCCGCCGGGAAATTCAATGTAAATACGGTGGTATCAAATCCATCATTTAAATGTGTCGACCCTTCATTGTCGAAAATCTCGGTCGTAAATTGAACCGAGCCGCCACGCACGACCTGAAAATCATCGGCGTCGCTTTCAACGAGTCGACGGAATTCCACGGTCCATTTGCCGTTGTCATACTTTCCTGCCGCCTGAACGGATGCCCGGTTGCCGGTTGGCATGCTCAAGATTCTACCCGGAATGACGGCCCCTGTTGCAAAGACTGCGGTACTATCAAAGGCAACGGTCGTATCTGCCGTACCGGCGATGACCCCGAAAGGATCAAACCCATTCAGCGCATCAAGGTCACCAAGCAGAAAATCGAGGTTTGCTCCTGGATCCTGGGCGCCCATGAAGCTGGGAAATCCGGAACCCATTGGAGAGTTTTTCGAGTCTATGCCACTGCCGGCGTCGCCATGACGGCCGTCGGTCAGCCAGTGCTTATCATCCGCAAACCCAAGCGGATTGGTGCGCGCCGCTTTCCAGTGCCAAACGTCCACTTTGCCTGTGGCGGTATTCATGATCGGGAAGTGACACATGCTGGCGCAATTGGCGCCCTCGGCGCCATTCTGTCCCATGTCCCAAATGATACCGACCCGATCCTCGTCGCCGGACTGACTCCAGCTCGCGCCATCAAAACTCCACTGATTCTTAGCGACGTTCTCGGTCGAGGTCGCGTCCATCCAAGTAGCCAGTACGTAGAGATACTGGTCGTCGATCATTGATTTGATTGTGAGACCCTTTGCAGTGGTGATCATACCCGATGTCCACTCACCAGGGGATTCTACACCATCCAATGTGGGTGTACCTTCCGTTGCGGTAAGCGAAGTTTGCGAAAATACGTCCATACCTACCCCACTGAGCGCAACAACAATGAGAAATGTTACAAACCTTTTCATTGTGACCTCCATTAGTTTGATTATTGGAATTAATGACACATTAAGAATTTTATCATGTGCACCTGCTATATGCCCAACGCCGCTTTGATAATCGAACAAAGCACTTCTCTATCCAAGGGACGTAGACCAAGATAGAAAATTTTTTCCTCATGCATTTTCGCTTCCGTATTTTGGTCAATCTGATCGCATATAATAATGAGAGGAAGTTTTGGCCGGAGTCGTCGAATGAGTTTCACCCATTTCAGCTTCTCGCGCCCAGCCTGTTCCACATCAAAAATGACAACATGATGATCCTTCTCCTGCAATTCTACCAGAAAGTCAGCGACATCTTCTTTGCAGGTGACGACCATCGCGAGCTGCCTGCCGATGTCTTCACATAAAGAGCTCGTATCCGCATCTCTGCTTTGAATAAGCCCGCGATATGTTTTTCTGACGTCGTTTCCCATGCTGCCCGGGATAAGGCAAACAGCGTTCCACTTTTACGAAATCGTGCAAAACAACATCGCGAGAATCGTCAGACGTAAGCTGCGAAATATCAACATGTTATATAATTTGATTTTTTTGAACTTTTTGTGACCAAACATTCGCGGATATCATGAGTGGGACTTCTATTTCTCACTATGGGTTAGTAAATACTACTAACCACTTGTTTATCTGGAAATTATCCAAACTGTGACGTGGATTGTTAAGTGGGAACTGGTTGTCTCACACAGAAATCACTTAGGATGTGTGCAAAAACCGGGATTTGAAATTTTGGGATTTTGATTTCGGGACTTGTGTAAGGGGATTTTCACAACAGCAAAAGTTTCAGTATCTCAATCCTTAGATTCAGAGACTTTGAACTCAACAGAAGGGGATCTCCAGGTTTCCGTATCGCCAAGAATACCGTGTTTATAATTTACAATTTCGAGTTTTTTAGGAATTACTTTTTTTCTCTGCGAACTTTGCGCTCTCGGCGTCCTGTGTGTTGAAAAGCATGACGCTCTTTGAAGCGAGGTTATTTGTTATTATTCTTTCGCCACGAATCTGCTTCTAAGCCGTGCCGTTTTAACAATCGATGCAGATTGCGTCTGGTCATGCCGGCATCTGCTGCTATCTTGGTGACATTGCCCGAATGTTTTTGCAATAACTCCAGGAGATACTTTAGTTCAATTTCATCGATCGCCTGCTGCTTTGCCGTCACAAGACTCTGATTAGCGAAAGATGCCGGAGAACTGTCGTCAACCCGTATCTGAGAGGGTAGCTCGGCCAGAGTTATGGTATCTCCTTTGGCAAGCGTTACGGTACGTTCGACCGTGTTTTCCAACTCACGCACATTGCCCGGCCAATGATATCTTTGAAAACAGCCTAACACGTCATCATTGAAGCCAGCAATCTCCTTTGGAGACGATTTGAGGTACAGACGCAAAAAACGCTCGGCAAGTGGAAGAATGTCGTCTCGACGCTCACGCAACGGCGGTATGTGAATTCTCACCACGTTTAGTCGGTAATAAAAATCTTCACGTAGTATTCCATCAGACACGGCGATATCAACATCGCGATTCGTGGCGGCGACAAAGCGCACGTCCAGCTCGATGAACTCTTCGCCGCCGAGACGCATCACCTTGTGATCTTGTAAAACCCGCAAAAGCTTGACCTGCAAGGTTTCCGTCAGCTCACATACCTCATCGAGGAAAAACGTACCATGATTGGCAAACTCCAACAGGCCAGGCTTCCGTCGCAGCGCTCCGGTGAAGGCGCCCTTTTCATAGCCAAACAATTCACTTTCGAAGAGATTTTCCGGAAAAGCGCCGCAATTCACAGGTATGAAGGCTTTGACCTTTCGCTTGCTTCTGGCATGAATACTGCGGGCAACAAGCTCTTTACCGGTGCCGCTTTCTCCGGTGATGATCACATTGGCATCGGTAGGAGCAACGGTCTTGATAAGATCAAATACCTCTTGCATTTTGAAGCTACGCCCAATGATGTTATCAAAATTGAATTTTTCTTCTAACTGCTGTATCAAGTCATGTTTTTCGCAGAAGAACTTTCGCTGCCTTAATCCCTTCTCTATAACTACTTTCAGGTCTTCAATCTCAAAAGGTTTTTCCAGAAAGTCAAAAGCGCCGGCTTTTATGGCGACAACGGCTCTATCGATGGTGCCATAAGCAGTAAATATGATGACCGGCGTGTTGGGCGTCAGCTCCCGTGCTTTCTCAACAACGGTCATCCCATCCACCTCAGGCATAAACAGATCACAGAGAATCAGGTCAAATTCATGGGTTCCTAAAAGAGTGATGGCCTGTGCGCCGCTTGCCAGGGTAACAGGTTTGTGTCCAAGGGCTTGTAGAATCTTGGCACAGGCGCTCAACATGTCTTTTTCATCATCGATGATTAAAATTTCAGCCATCTCAACACCCTGAATTAAATTTGTGGTAGGGTATGAAAACCGTAAAACAGGCGCCCTTTCCTTCAACGGAATCTGCGTGGATCCATCCCCCATGTCGCTTGACAATCGCTTGCGAAATAGCCAGTCCCAATCCTGTGCCTTCATCCGGTGGTTTGGTACTGAAAAAAGGATCAAATATTCTGGGTAGATTTTCGTGTTTGATCCCCGGGCCATTGTCTGAGACGAGTATCTTAACGCCGGAAATCTCCTTTTCGGATTTTTCCGTTCGTATTTCAACGCAGATTTTCCCTTGGCCGTCAAGGGCGTCGAATGCATTGTTAAAAAGATTGAGTAAAACTTGCTGCAGTTGATTGCGATCTGCCATCACAGCAGGCAAATTTTTGGGCCAGATTTTCTCGATTTCAAGCCCACTGCTGCGGATACGGTGTCCAAGTAAGGTCAAACTCTCCTCGGTCATGGCGCTCAAGTTGGTCGCTTCTAATTGAAACTGCCGGCGCCTGGAAAAACGCAGCAAGCTATGTGTGTAGTTCGCAATCCGGCGTGTTTGCTCCTTAATAACCTGCAATCCTTCGCCATTGGACATTTCTTTTGCTTGAAGTATGATGGCATCCACCTGCGCAGAAATAATTCCAACAGGCGTGTTGACCTCATGCGCTACTGAATCCACAAGCTCGCCAATGGAAGCGAGTTTGGCAGCTTGATCGATCTGTTCTTGCAGGAGACGCTTTTCCTCGCTATAACGTGAATGAGCTTCGGCCTGAACCCTTTTGACATTGACAAAGAGGAGTAAAATGCCGCCCAAAATAATGCCGGCCACAACAAATCCCACCTGCCAGAAGAATAGCCGGAAATTCTTTCGTATGTTAGCCGTGACTTCCGCTAAATCAATAGAAACCGCAATCACCCATTCTTCATTGGATACGGTCATCTGGGCCTGGGCAAGAATCTTTGTGGGTTCGTTTCCCACCTGGTAAACCTGATATCCAAAACGGTTATGAATCATATCCTGTTGCTTTTGAAATGAGTCATGGCAGTTGCCACAGGATGGCTCCGTCTTGTAAATTGACCTCAAAACCATTTCCGGATGACGAGGGTGAAAGAGCAAGCGACCGTGTTGATCCATAACCCAGGCAAATCCAGTCTTACCAACCCGAATTGGCATAATGAATCGTTGCATGAGCCAGTCAAAGTCCAATAGAAAGCCCGCCATCCCAACAACCTCAGGTAAACGAGCTGTGTTGTTCTCGTCTATAGAATCTTGCAGAATGGGTTCCAGCATCACCAGACATAGGGGGCTTTTCGAGTCGCCGGGTTGCAATCTTTCTACTCGAGACAACCAAATATCATCTGGTCGAATTTCATTTGATAAAACTGCAATCCTCTTTTGCAGTAAATGAGCCACCCATGGAGGTAAAGGGTCGCCCCGGGAATATATGACATTACCCTGCTTATCCGCGACAAATGTCACGATAGCTCCATTCCGGTTAACATGCTCGTAAATGTGATCCATATTCGTATTCACAAGGTTTGCTTCGGTATAGGGTATGTCCAGAAAAGAAGTCAGGAGATGCAGGTCCTCGGCGATGTAGTGTAAGAAATACTGAACCCCCACCGAAGTAGAACGCGCCGTCTCCAGTTGTCTGAGACCTTGGAACGTTCGTGTCTCCTCAGACGCATCGCGGTAAACCTTCGTGGCGATAAACAGCGTAGTCATGATTACTATCGCCATGCTCGTTATAAGAAGCCATGTGAGATTTTTTGAAAAGAAATATTCTGTAAACTTCATTTTCATGTTACCAGATGACGACATTATGCTAACTTCCAAAAATACTGTATTATCTGTAATTAAACAATAATAATTTTATTTTGCTGTTTTCGGTAAATCAAAAAAAACCACTTATCATAGAGATAAGTGGCTTATAAATAGAGCTTTAAATAAATGTCACTGTAACCGTTCACAGGGTATGAATCATTTTTTTGTCAGGAGAACAGGATAAAATACTTGAAAATGAAATAGGCGCTTTACTTTCTAAAAGCATGCAAATAGGCCACGATATCCGCGATCTGTTCTTTGGAAAGTGTATTCTCATACGACGGCATCAAAATGGACCGCTTCACGCCCCGGCCCCCCTGGCTGATGGCCTCACTCAGCCAATCGTCCGTCACTACATCCAGATAGCTTTTCTCGGTCATATCTTTTGGTCTGGGGTCGAGATTGTAAGCATTGAAGCCATCCCCCTGGCCTTGAGCCCCATGACAGACCGCACAATAGTGGTCAAAAAGGCGCTTGCCCTTTCGCTGCGAATAGGTGAAATCGATCAAAGAGGACTCGGTTTCTGCCCCGTGGAATTCTTCTTCCTCTGCTGCTGACGTGTCTGCCAGAGCAATTGCTTCTTCCGTCGCTTCGTTTCTCTGCTCACAGGAAAGTGCAAAAAACAGCAAACTTAGAATTCCGAATGTTGTAAGTTTTTCCATAATAGTGTGACCGAATTGTTTATTGTCTATCGATTATTGACAAATGAATAATAGACAATTTCTTCATTCTCCTTTCAAACTCATCAAATAGGCGGTGATAGCCCGCGCATCATGGTCCGGCAGGCCGGCGTTCGGATCGATGGTATCCGGCATGTACTTCTGTGGGTTCCGTATCCAATGATAAACCCAGCCTGGGGTGAGTCGTTGCCCGGTCATATCCAAGAGCGGGCCGACGTAGCCACCCTCCCCTCTCACTTGATGGCAGGACTGACAACCGTAGTTTTCATGAAACAACCTCTTACCTTCATCAACCAAAGCTGATTTGTTTAGATCAATTTGTGTGGTATCAATGGCGTCGTCACGCAGCACCAGGTCAAAATAGTCCAAGACTATCCGGATTTCATCGTCAGACATGAAGAGATTCGGCATGCGCTCGGTCAGGATGGGGCGCATGGAATACGGCACTGTGAAGTAATCTTTCAGCCATTGTTTTTGCGCCAGACTGCCTTCTCTGGTCAAATCAGTGGCGAGGCGAAAGCCACGTCCATAGATCGTGTGGCAAGAGAAGCAAGAATACTTTTCCACGATGCGCCCGAATTCTCCCTGGGGCTCATACATGCTGGGAGCTTCCGGTTGAACCACATATTTCTGCGGTAAGGAGTGTGTTGTCATCGCCAAAAGTGCGGTGGTGAGGGCCTGCAATTCTTCTTCACTGAACCTATACACCGGCATTCTCGATGTTTCCAGAAACTCGCGCGGGTTTTTCAATTTGTTATAGATATATGCTGGCAACGTGTGAGGGATATCTGTGCGCCCAAATTCCAATTGGTAGAGATGGCGCTCGCCCATGTCCGTTAAGTCTGGCCCCATATTCTCGACTCTCCGGATGCCGCCGAGCTCATGACATCCTCCACAATTGTACTTGTTGTAAAGCGCCAAGCCTTTTTCGTAGAAGTCAGGTCCGGCCCGACTTACGACCGTATCTTCCGGTGCATCCCAGTCTACGAACTCACTGACCATGTACGCCGTGATCTTCATCGCTTCCTCACGAGTGAATCCGTACTGCGGCATTTCTACCTCCGGCTGAAAGCTTTTGGGGTCGAGGAGATAGGAAAGCAGCCAAGCTGGTTTGGCTTTGGTGGCAATTTTAGCCAAATCCGGCGCCAGCGGGCCGCCGCGGCCTTCGACAAGATGACAACTGATGCAGCGGGCTTGCCGGAAACGCGCCTTACCGGCGTCCACCCAGTCGTCAGGCGGAAACTCTTCCAAAAGCTCAGGCGGCAGGGGCTCTAACTGTTTGTTGTTGGGATATATTTTGAACGTCATGAGAAAGTCTGCCAGCAGCTCAGCTTCGCCATTGGTCAGTTGAAAATCCGGCATCTTGGTCTGTGGCTGGATGGCTTTCGGATTCTTAAGCCAGCGTACCAGCCAACTGCGAGTCGTCTTATCGCCGATGCCATCTAATCGCGGCGCGTATTCTTTGTTGAGGTTGCCGAGTTTGTGGCATCCGGCGCAATTGTACTTCTTGAGCAGATCTCTCCCGCTGCTCAGCACAGGTGCATCCGGCACACGGGTTTCCTTGTGGCACTTGCCACAGCTCGCCTCGATATTTTCTCTCGGAAGAATGGGCTCTTCCCAATAGGGCTGGCCGTCGTGCGCCTTCTCTTTGATCGTGGCCAGTCCCTGTCCCTGATGACACACGGTGCAGCCAAATTCATTCATGTC
>JBHHWX010000259.1:0-8402 GCA_046756745.1 bacterium
CCTGGTGGGCTTATGCCCTTTATGTTCTATTTATAGCAACTTTGCTTTTCGGAATAATACGATTTCAAATCAGCCGGGAACGCTGGAAGCAAGAATTAGCATTAGAACATTTACATGCTGAAAAATTAGCCGAGATCGACCAGATGAAGTCGCGCTTCTTCGCCAACATTTCTCACGAGTTCCGAACCCCGCTCACGCTCATTCTCGGCCCGCTTGAAATGCTGCTTTCGAATGATTTTATTGAGCCTGTGAAAAAACAATTTAAAGTCATGCACCGCAATGGTAAAAGATTACTGCGATTGATCAACCAGCTTCTCGATCTTTCCAAACTGGAAGCAGGAAATATGTCACTGCAGGCCAGACCGGAAAACATTATCAAACTGCTAAAAGGTGTTGTGCTGGCTTTTTCGTCGCTGGCAGAGCGTAAAAAAATCGATCTGCGCTTTCAACCTCCCGAAGGTTCAAAACCTTCGGGAGGTTTATTGCACGTTTACCTTGACCGGGATAAATTCGAGAAAATCATTTCGAACCTGCTTTCCAATGCTTTCAAGTTTACGCCGGCAGGGGGAGAGATTTCAGTCAAAGTATCTGTCACTAATGACACCCCCCTTGAGGGGGATACCCGAAGGGCGGGGGGTGTTGTTGGTTATGCTGAAATCACCATATCCGATTCTGGCGTTGGCATTCCTGCCGACCGCATCGATAAAATATTCGATCGCTTCTATCAGGCCGACAGCTCTCAAACACGTGAGCAAGAGGGTACGGGTATCGGACTGGCGCTCACCAAAGAGCTGGTGGAGCTGCATTATGGCGAGATACAAGTCAAAAGCGAGCTGGGGAAAGGCGCCACGTTTATTGTTCGTCTGCCGCTTGGCAAAGATCACCTGAAGAAGTCTGAATTGGTCGACACCCTCTTTGAGGAGGAGACTCCTGTCCTCCTGGAGCCAGAAGAAATCCTGGATGATTTGGCGTCACAACCTTCCGAAGGATTCATACCGACGCAAGGTTCAGGCGAACTGCCGATGATTCTCATCGTTGAAGACAACGCCGATGTGCGCGTTTACATCCGCGACTATTTAGATGAGTCCTACCGGGTTCTGGAAGCCGAAGACGGCGAACAAGGATTCGAAAAAGCCACTGAATGGATTCCAGATTTAATCATCAGCGATGTGATGATGCCTAAGATGGATGGATACGCACTTTGCCAGAAACTCAAAACCGATGAGAAAACCAGCCATATTCCTGTAATTCTGTTAACGGCTCGCGCTTCCGGGGAAAGCAAAGTGGAAGGATTAGAGACCGGGGCGGATGACTACATCATCAAACCTTTTGACGCAAAGGAACTGCAAGTGCGGGTGAAGAACCTGATTCAACAACGGCAGAAATTACGCCAGCGCTGGAGCCGGGAAATCACACTGCAACCGAAAGACGTCGCGATTACTTCTACCGATGAGCAATTCTTACTGCGCGCTACGGAGGTGGTGGACAAGTACATGTCCGATCCTGATTTCAGTACGGAGACATTTGCTCATGAAATCTTCATGAGTCGCATGCAGTTGAATCGAAAACTGCAAGCTTTGACCGATCAGGCCACCGGTAAATTCGTTCGCACCATGCGCTTGAAACGAGCTGCTAAACTTCTCGAACAAAAAGGCAGCGCCACCATCGTAGAAATTGCCTACGAGGTTGGGTTTAGCAGTCCTGCCTATTTTGCTAAATGTTTTAAGGAATTATTTGGACAATTGCCTTCAGATTACGCCAGGCATAAAAAAACAAAATCGTAACCGATTCCAGGATAAATATTCTTCACGCAAAGATCCCGCCACGGCGGGACAAAGTACACGCAAAGAAGTTCATAAATCCCTAAAATGTTACAATAGTTTTATCTATTGTTACACCCGTGTTCGACTTCCGCCTTTTCGTTTTGTATTTTTTATGAACAGGTTAACTAGTGATTGAACGAAAACTCCCCCAACGCCCGTCATTGCGAGTCCCGCGGTGTGTGCGGGACGAAGCAATCTCCTACCGTGCACAAGACGGAGATTGCTTCGTCATCCCGCTTTTATCGGGATTCCTCGCAATGACTATCAATGATAATTGGGGAACGTTACATTAGTCGAATGTCCTTAATAATGGAGTTTAGCTTCGACGATTTAAAAAACTAAAATAGTTCACAAACAAAGAAGGAGGAAAAACCATGAGATATTTGAACAAAGTAGTCCTGATTTGTTGCCAATTGGCGATCTTAATCGCCTTTCTGGCCGCTACCGCCAGCGCCCAGACCGACTTCTGGGAGCCGGCCAGCGGACCGTTAGCAGGGAGCATTAAGGTGTTTGCCGTCAACAGTGACGGTGATATCTTTGCCGGTACGGATCTTGGCGTCTCGCGCTCCAGCGATAATGGCGAAACCTGGAGCGCAATCAACGCCGGTTTGACCAATACCAATGTCCGTGCGTTTGCTATCAATAGTAACAATGACATTTTTGCCGCAACAACTGGCGGCGTGTTTCGCTCCATTGACAATGGCGACAGTTGGAGCAAAATCGATTTTTTTGGCACTTATACTGTCCTGGCGCTTGCCATCAACGGCGACGGCGACATTTTTGTCGGACGAATTACGAATGGCGGTGTGTTTCGCTCTACGGATAATGGTGACAGTTGGAGCGAAATCGGCACCGATCTGCCCGATAATACTCGGATCTATGCCTTTGCCATCAACAGTAACGGGGACATTTTTGCCGGAACAGCATCTAACAACGTCAACACCATGTACCGCTCCAGCGACAATGGCGACACCTGGAGCGCAATCAACTCCGGCCTGCCCGATGGTCGTGTCAACAGCCTTGTCATCAATACTGCTACAGGGGATATTTTTGCCGGAATATCCGGCGACGGCGTGTTTCGTTCAACCAACAATGGTAGCAGTTGGACAGCAGTCAACACCAGCCAGCTTAAACGTGTCACTACTCTTACAATCCACAGTAACGGTGATATTTTTGCCACCGACTCTTTTGATTTGTTTCGTTCCACCGACAATGGCGACAGTTGGAACGAAGTCAGTACCAGCTTGCCGTTCGGTGTCCACATCATTGCTTTTGCCATCAATAGCAGCGGTGACATTCTTGCTGGAACCCGTGATGACGGCTTCTATCGTTCAAGCAACAATGGGGATAGTTGGAGCGCGATCTACTCCGGTTTAACCAGTATCACTGTGTGGGCGCTTATCGTCAATAGCAACGACGATATTTTTGCAGGAACAATCGGCGGTCTGTTTCGCTCGAGCAACATGGGTGACACCTGGGATCGCATCACCCTCTTGGGTTGGAATCCTAAATTGGGTGTCCGCTCATTTGCTATCAACAGCAACGGCGATATGTTTGCCGGGACTCACGGACGGGGTGTTTTTCGCTCCACCGACAACGGCGACAATTGGAGCCAAATCAAATCCGGATTAACCACCAACCCTTATGTTAATGCATTAGCCATCAATAGCAGCGGCGACATCCTTGCCGGGATGGATTCATTCGATGGCGGCGGAATCTATCGCTCCAGCGACAATGGCGACAGTTGGAGCCAAATCGGTTTTGCCAATACTTCCATCCATACGCTTGCCATTAACAGCAGTGATGACATTTTTGCCGGAAGATGGACTGGTGGCGGCGGCGTTTTTCGTTCGACCAACAATGGTGGCAGTTGGACCACGGTCGGTTTTGCGGATACTGCTGTGAAGGCGCTCACAATCAATAGCAATAGCGATGTTTTTGCCGGAACAAATGCAGGAATGTTTCGCTCCAGCGATAATGGTGACAGTTGGAACGAAGTTAACTCCGGCTTAACCTATCCCGGTGTCAATACGCTTGTCCTCAACAGCAACGGTGACATTTTTGCCGGAACGGATAGAGGTATGTTTCACTCTTCCAATAATGGTGATAATTGGACGGAGATCAGCAGCGGCCTGCCGCTCGAGGGTCCTGGTTACCCTGTCAGCGTCAACGCGCTTGCAGTCAATAGCAATGGGCGCATATTTGCCGGAACATGGTTCAACGGCGTGTTTCGCAGCGTAGAGTTCACTACCTCGGTTGAGGAAATAGTTGCGGAAATACCTTCATCATTTGTGTTGCAGCAGAACTATCCAAATCCGTTCAATCCAGCCACAACCATTGAGTTTGCGCTTGCGAAGCGTTCAGCCGTCAAACTCCAGGTGTTCGATATTTTGGGAAGAGAAGTCGCCACACTGGTGGATGAGACATTTACGCCCGGCCGTTACAAAGTGGCTTTCGAACCTATCGACTTGTCCAGCGGCGTCTATTTCTATCGCATCACGGCCGGGGAATTTATGCAGACAAAACGGCTGCTTTTGCTGAAGTGATATCTTCATTTGAGACTTTGTGATGCAAACCATAAATATCAACAAATTAATGAAAGGAGAACACCATGAAGAGATTATTTCTATCCATTCTTGCAGGATTGTTGGCAGTCGGGACAACGAATGCCAATATCATCAACGTACCGGCAGATCAGCAAACGATCCAGGCCGGGATTAATGCTGCTACAGATGGGGATACCGTTCTCGTGCAGCCAGGCAATTATATTGAGAACATCAACTTCCTTGGTAAGAACATTGTTGTAGGGTCGCTTTTTTTAACAACGGGGGATACGGCCAATATCTCCCAAACGATCATTGATGGCAACGCAGCCGGCAGCGTCGTGACATTCGCCAGTGGTGAAGTTTCCTCTGTTTTAACCGGGTTTACGATTCAGAATGGCCTAGCCTATCAAGGTGGTGGAATTTACAGCATGAATTCCAGCCCGATCCTGGATAACGTAATAATCAGCGGGAACATTGCTAATGAAGAGGGCGGCGGCATCTATCATATATATAATGTTCTAACTATCTCTAATTGTGCTATATCCAACAATAGCGCTGCCAAGGGCGGTGGCATGATATGTCATTGGAGCGCGAACGCATCAATCAAAAACACCACGATTACAAACAACACCTCTGGTGCAGGCGGCGGAGGAATAACCAGTTGGGATTCCAACATAAACTTAGAACATGTTACGGTCGAGGGAAATATTGCAAGCACCTGGGGTGGCGGAATTGATAGCTATAGATCGAATGTGACTGTCACGAATTGTGATTTCATCGGTAATGAGGCTCGTGATGGTACGGGAGGGGGTATTAATTGTACCTATGGTCAAACATTCGCTGCATTCTCTGTAGCCATCAATAATACTGTAGTTGAAAATAACTCCGCTACTAATAGGTCAGGCGGAATTCATGTGGCAACCTGGGATTCAATATCTGTAGAGGTTTCAATTGATAATTGTGACATTACAAATAATGTTGCAGGTGCTTACACGGGCCTGTATATTAGAGGGAAAGGAGTCCATTTTAATGTTTCCAATTGCTTGATAACTGAGAACGAAGCCAAAGACTTTGCCGCAGGCGGTGGTTTTTCCAGTAATAGTACTGGAATCGTTTCAAACTGTCTGATTGCCTCTAATAATGCAGCAACCGATGGTGGAATTTGGAATTCTGGCGGCTTAAGTGTTTGGAGTGGCGCAAATGTGGACTTTTTGAATTGTACCTTCGCTGATAATTCAGCGGCCTATGGCGATGGGCTAACCGTTGGCGGCGGTGGCATGGCGACCGCAACAAATTGCATTTTTTGGGGAAACAGCTCCGAACAAATTGCTTTAGCCACCTGGAGTAGCCAGGGAGGAACGCTCATGGTTAACTATTGCGACATTCAGGGTGCACGTGACTCAGTAAATGTAGTGGATGCTCTTTCTACATTGAACTGGGGAATTGGCAACACAGATGAAAATCCACTTTTTGTGGATCCGGGAAATCGAGATTTTCGCCTTCAGGATGCAAGTCCCTGCATTGGTGCAGGTATCGATTCGATTGAGATTGCAGGGGTATGGCTTAAAGTACCCATCACGGATATTGCGGGAAATACCCGTCCGAATCCTGCTGGCTCCATGCCGGATTTGGGCGCTTATGAATCGCCATTCGCTCTGCCTGTTGGGGTCGCAAACCACTCATCCAAAGAAATACCTGAGTTCTTTGTACTTCGTCAGAACTATCCCAATCCGTTCAATCCATCCACAACCATTGAGTTTGCGCTTGCGAAGCGTTCAGCAGTCCAACTCAAGGTGTTCGATATTGTGGGAAGAGAAGTCGCCACGCTGGTGGATGAGGCGATGACACCCGGCCGTTACAAAGTGGCTTTCGAACCTATCGACTTGTCCAGCGGCGTCTATTTCTATCGCATCACGGCCGGGGAATTTATGCAGACAAAACGGCTGCTTTTGCTGAAGTGATATCTTCATTTGAGACTTTGTGATGCAAACCATAAATATCAACAAATTAATGAAAGGAGAACACCATGAAGAGATTATTTCTATCCATTCTTGCAGGATTGTTGGCAGTCGGGACAACGAATGCCAATATCATCAACGTACCGGCAGATCAGCAAACGATCCAGGCCGGGATTAATGCTGCTACAGATGGGGATACCGTTCTCGTGCAGCCAGGCAATTATATTGAGAACATCAACTTCCTTGGTAAGAACATTGTTGTAGGGTCGCTTTTTTTAACAACGGGGGATACGGCCAATATCTCCCAAACGATCATTGATGGCAACGCAGCCGGCAGCGTCGTGACATTCGCCAGTGGTGAAGTTTCCTCTGTTTTAACCGGGTTTACGATTCAGAATGGCCTAGCCTATCAAGGTGGTGGAATTTACAGCATGAATTCCAGCCCGATCCTGGATAACGTAATAATCAGCGGGAACATTGCTAATGAAGAGGGCGGCGGCATCTATCATATATATAATGTTCTAACTATCTCTAATTGTGCTATATCCAACAATAGCGCTGCCAAGGGCGGTGGCATGATATGTCATTGGAGCGCGAACGCATCAATCAAAAACACCACGATTACAAACAACACCTCTGGTGCAGGCGGCGGAGGAATAACCAGTTGGGATTCCAACATAAACTTAGAACATGTTACGGTCGAGGGAAATATTGCAAGCACCTGGGGTGGCGGAATTGATAGCTATAGATCGAATGTGACTGTCACGAATTGTGATTTCATCGGTAATGAGGCTCGTGATGGTACGGGAGGGGGTATTAATTGTACCTATGGTCAAACATTCGCTGCATTCTCTGTAGCCATCAATAATACTGTAGTTGAAAATAACTCCGCTACTAATAGGTCAGGCGGAATTCATGTGGCAACCTGGGATTCAATATCTGTAGAGGTTTCAATTGATAATTGTGACATTACAAATAATGTTGCAGGTGCTTACACGGGCCTGTATATTAGAGGGAAAGGAGTCCATTTTAATGTTTCCAATTGCTTGATAACTGAGAACGAAGCCAAAGACTTTGCCGCAGGCGGTGGTTTTTCCAGTAATAGTACTGGAATCGTTTCAAACTGTCTGATTGCCTCTAATAATGCAGCAACCGATGGTGGAATTTGGAATTCTGGCGGCTTAAGTGTTTGGAGTGGCGCAAATGTGGACTTTTTGAATTGTACCTTCGCTGATAATTCAGCGGCCTATGGCGATGGGCTAACCGTTGGCGGCGGTGGCATGGCGACCGCAACAAATTGCATTTTTTGGGGAAACAGCTCCGAACAAATTGCTTTAGCCACCTGGAGTAGCCAGGGAGGAACGCTCATGGTTAACTATTGCGACATTCAGGGTGCACGTGACTCAGTAAATGTAGTGGATGCTCTTTCTACATTGAACTGGGGAATTGGCAACACAGATGAAAATCCACTTTTTGTGGATCCGGGAAATCGAGATTTTCGCCTTCAGGATGCAAGTCCCTGCATTGGTGCAGGTATCGATTCGATTGAGATTGCAGGGGTATGGCTTAAAGTACCCATCACGGATATTGCGGGAAATACCCGTCCGAATCCTGCTGGCTCCATGCCGGATTTGGGCGCTTATGAATCGCCATTCGCTCTGCCTGTTGGGGTCGCAAACCACTCATCCAAAGAAATACCTGAGTTCTTTGTACTTCGTCAGAACTATCCCAATCCGTTCAATCCTTCCACCACCATTGAGTTTGCGCTTGCCAAGAGATCAGCAGTCAAACTCCAGGTGTTCGATATTTTAGGAAGAGTAGTCGCCACGCTAGTGGATGAGGCGATGACACCCGGCATGCATAAAGTTGTTTTCGAACCGATCGGCTTGCCCAGCGGCGTTTATTTCTATCGCATCACGGCCGGGGAATTTGTGCAGACAAGGCGGCTGCTTTTGCTGAAATAGGGTAAGCCAGACGGAGTCGTGCTCGTAGAACGATTCTTAATTAATGTTGCATCAATTTGTCATTGCGAGTCCCGCGTTTTGTGCGGGACGAAGCAATCTCCTAACTTGCTG
>JBHHWX010000260.1:0-8395 GCA_046756745.1 bacterium
AACTTTTCTTTGATGCGGATTCGCTCAACACCAAAAATGGGCATTAAATCATGATACAAAGGTTTTGAATCTGAATCCATAAACTAAATTAGTAAACAAATTCAAAAATTCAAGTTCATTTTCTAACCCTATGATGTACTGTTTCGGGACAATGTCTAAGATACGTACTATCATGAAACTCAAAATCGTACTTGCTTGCTCTATCATTTGGAGCGAGATTAGAAATAATAAGAAATTATCTTAATAATCTATAATAATATAAGGAGTTAGATCATTTCATATGTTGTAGGTGGCTCTCATTATTATTTGTGGCATGTTTTTTGAAGTAATAAAACTGAAATTGAGAGATTTTACATTTGTTCTTATCTTTTTCTATAGATGGAAGAATTAAGGACGATACTATTCATGGATGAATAAATCTTAAAGGAGTAAGAGCTATGATGACCATTGTGTGTGCGTCCCAGGAAACACGGAAGTTCTTGTGGGCGCTTTTTCTTTTCTGTGCAACAAGCCTCTGGGCAATTCCGAAACCACCTCTAAATGAAAACCAAACATTCGCACCGATTTATGCCTTCGAGTTTCTAACTTTCAAATCGGCGAACCCGGAAAAAACCTATCTTGAAGTCTTTTGTCAAATTCCCACGGACCATTTACAGTTTATTAAATGTAAAGATGGGTTTTTTGCGAGTTTCCGGTTGACCATCAGTCTATCGGAGGGTACAGGGCGCAACGTTGTTGAGGAAAGTTATGTCGATTCCGTCAAAGTCAAAACGTTTTGGGACATAGACCGAGTCAGGGATCCAAAATTGATTCGCTATGCTTTTCTCGTGCCTCCCGGGATTTTTGAGGCTAAAATGTCCTTGAAGGATTTGGAGACGTTCCGTCAAATGACTTTTAGCAAAACCCTTGAAATCCCGGATTATAGCATAAAGAATTTAACCATGAGTGACTTACAGATTGCTGCTTCAATAACCAAGACCCAAGAACAAAATGGTCTTGTCAAAAATCACCGAAAAATTCTCCCGAACATTCCCCGGATTGTGGGTTCTGAGCTGGACATGCTGTATGTTTACAATGAAGTTTACAACCTGGATATTTCTGACGAAACAGAAAGCAAAGGTTTCACAGCTTCCTACACCGTTATCGATGAAAAAGGGCAGAGAGTGAAGACATTGGAAGTAACCCATCAGAAGCCAAATATCTCATCTTTTCTCACGGCTTCGATATCGGTCGAGGAATTGACATCCGGACAGTATAAGTTGATTCTCGATGTTTGGGATTTGGATAATAACAGCGTCATCAGAAAGTCCACAAACTTTCTTGTTCTCAGACCGGGTTTGGATGCCAAATTGTATACGGATATTTTAGCAAAGGCCTTTGGGGAAAGGGTCCGTTTTTAATCACAATCATCTCAAAGAAAAGCCCTGTGGAAATCAATCTATAGGGTTTTTTGTTTTTATTTCAACGATTTCAGATAATAGCAAAAGTTTGTTGACTTTTTAATTCTATCTAAATATATTTGATAAAACGAGTTTAAATTTGGAGAGGACACGTGCCTGTCATCTCAGTAGGAAAGCCGTTACGAGAAAAACTCGGCGACGCAGGGGTTGATTCTTTGTTAGACCTAATTAACCAGTCCACCTCTGAGTTGAAAACCGATGTTTTGAAATTTGTCGAGCAGAAATTTGAACGTCGTCTGTCCGACGAAATCGGTAAACTAAGAACGGAATTCGTAACTATATCTTCTGAAACAAAAACAGAATTGATTAAATGGATGTTTATTTTCTGGGTTGGACAGATGGGAGTGATGCTGGGCTTTTTATTTGCGTTTGTTAAATAAAGGTCGCACTTTAATACTTTTTTGTGATAAAGCCCTGTGGAAATCAATCCACAGGGCTTTTTTGTTTTTATTTCAACGAAACAGCTCGCAGAGGATTTAGAGCTTCTTGGCTTTTCTTCTTCAATTCAGAAAAACTTCTTCCACCGGTCTGATTTTCACCTTTTCCGCCCTGAAGTCCAATTTCAAATCCTGAATCACCTTATCTTCTTCTAACAGCTCCGCCGGCTTATCCGCTTCATAACTCATCGGGGACGTTGCATTGTTGAGCAAACGCTGTTTCAAATCCTCTGCATCCTTCGTGATGAAAACAAACTTAATATTCTTGTTTTGTAAATGTTTTTGAATGGCGCGATTGACGTCGTCGAGCGTGAGCTTTTTAAGCTCAGCGGAAATGAATGTGGTGAATTCATCGATGCCGTAGTAGCGGCTGTCTAAAGCATACCCGAGCTGACGGCTCTGGGTTTTTGTCAGGATGTTGACGAATTTCAGGAGATAATTTCGTGTCGCTTCGAAGTCTTCTCGTGACATGCCCTCTTCGATCAATTTCGTCAATTCATACATCGCGACCCGGGTCGCGAAGTGCGCGTTGTTGTTGCTTTCAACCGGTCGAATCCAGACTTGGAATATCTGCTGACGCCGGCCCAAATTTGGATCCGGATGGAATTGGAACATGCCGCGTGGGAAGTATTCGATATACGCATAGTCGCCGTAATTCATACCACGTATTTCGCGAATCCTTTGGAAAAGATGACTATTCGACGAACGATGCTCGCCCAAGTATGAGCGCGCTAACCAAAGCGCAGCAAAATCCGGGTGCGAACGAGTCACTTCGATGGGAAAGCCAAATGAAACGGCTGTCGAGCGCGTTTCCTTTTGAATAATTTCCGCTTCCAAGCCAACGATTTTTTTCGGTTTCGGCAGGTCTATCTTCTCTGACAACCCATCGGGTAATTGCCCTAAATTTTTCTTCACTTTTGATAAGAATTCGTCTGAAAAATTGCCCGCCATACCCAAAACTAAATTGGCGCGTGTGTAATGCTGTTGGTAGAAGTCTTTGACATCTTTTAGGGTTAACTGCTCGAGCGCTTGGATATGACCATAATTCAGGCTGCCGTACGGGTGATTGCGGTATATCATCTCATACAACACCTCTTTACCCAATTCTTCATCGTTGTTTGCGCGCAGGTTGACTTTGATGGCGTTGATTAAATTGGTTTTGACGCGGGAAAAGTCGTCTTCATCCCAAGCGGGATTGAGCAGTTGCCCGGAAATGATTTCATAGTAGGCGTCGAGATTATCGCTGTGGGTTGTCCCCATGAATACGGTCATCTCTTTATCCACTTGGTTTCCAAAACCTGCGGCCATCGGAAAGAGCGCTTCTTGGATTTCTTCATAAGTCATGGATTGGCTGCCGGCGTCGGTGATCATTTGGGCGGTTAATTGTGCCAGACCCTCTTTGCCGGGCGGGTCGTTGATGGCTCCGGTATTGAATACCAGTCTAAAGTTAATAATGGGTGAGTCGCTCCTCTTTAACAGAGTCGCAATCTCAGGTGCGGTTTGCATCTCTGCTTTCACGATATCGTCTATTGAGCCCGTTTCAGAAGCGACGCCGGGCATCGGTTCTTTGGAGAGCGAAACCACCACCAAGCCCGCGTCTTTAAAATAGGAGTTTGCGTGCGCTAGGATGTCTTCCGCAGAGACGCCATCGTATAAATGATAAACGCTGTTTATGGTCTCCGGGTCACGGGTTCGGGCGACATAACCCACCAAAGCTCTGGCGATGGCTTCGGAGTTGTTCATGCCGTTAGCGAAGGAGTATTTTAAGTTAGATTTGATTTCAAAGAGACGTTTCGTCGAAACGGTCTCCGTACGCAGTTTTGCAAAGGTTTTCAGGATCTCGTCGCGTACGTACCAGATATCATCTATATTTTTAACCCGCGCCGCTACGGTTAACAAATAAGGGTCGATGTGATCGGGAAAATACGCCCACAGTTGATCGGCTTTCTGCTCTTTCACAACCAACTTTTGATAAAGCGGAGCGCTTGCGGAAAAGGCCAATTGCGAGATGACATCCATGGTTGCCATATCGTTTTTGGTTTCCGAAAAAGCCGGGCCGTGGAACGCAACCGTAATCCACGGTAATGTCGGGGCCTGCCATTCAACGTGCTCGTATACCGGACCAGTTGGTTCGGGCTCTTGCGGGATATCCACATGATAGCCGCCTTTTTTCCAGTCGCCCCAATATTTTTCCACCATCTCAAATGTTTTATCCGCATCGAGATCGCCCGCCAAAATCATGATGGTTTTTTCGGGCCGGTAGTAGCGATCAAAAAACTGCAAGCTGTAATCGTACTGATTCGGCATCTCTTCGATATCTTTCAAAAAGCCGATAGTCGTATGCTTGTAGGTGTGCTTTTGAAAGGCGGCGTTGCGTTGAACCTCAATCAACTTACTGATAGGATTGACCGAGCTTTTGTTGTATTCGCCCAAAACGGCTTTGGATTCCGTCTTAAAATCCTCAACCGAGTATTTCAGATTCTGAAATCGATCCGCTTCAAGCTCCAGAACCTTTTCCAAATCGTCTTTTGAAAAGGTGATGTGGTAATTGGTCATATCATCCGACGTCCAGGCGTTTTGATCCGCGCCGGCATTTTTGAGAATTTCGTTGTATTCTTCGGCTGAAACTTTTTCCGTACCGCGGAACATCATGTGCTCGAAGAAATGAGCAAACCCGGACTTCCCCGCTTCGACCTCGTTTCTCGAACCCGTTTGTACCGGGATTTGCAAAGCCACAATATTCGGGTAGTCAGTCGGGATGATAATGACTCGCAGGCCGTTTTTGAGATCCTGCATGTGATACTTGTAAGGAAAGATTTTGGCATCCCCAGTGTCGTCATTTGCCATAGCGCCTCCTGCGATAAGCAAAATAAATAAAGCAAAGTCAATGAATTTCTTCATGTCGGAAACCCTCCATAATTTGGTTTTATCTGTAAAACGTTCGTACACTAATAGGGTTAGAAACAGAGATGGTCTGATAAAACATTCACATTAACGCTTTTGTTGAAAAATAGTTTCAAAGGGCTTGCATTACACCATGAGTAAGTTGGAGTCATTTGCAATTAAGCAAAACTTGTTTTAACGCAGAGGCGCAGAGAAAGAAAAACTCTGCGTATCTCAGCGACCTCGGCGCCTCTGCGTTGAAAATCAGTTTTTATTTTTCTGCTCCCTGTTTGGTTCCAGATCCGCTGGGCTAGCAATCTCCCGTCGGTCCTACTTTCTCAGAATTCAAGTTAGAAAAAAATTAGTTGGTTTCTAATTAAAAGATTGTTACTTTTCGGCCACAATAACGTTCTAAGAGTTCATGATCCCAATAAAACATTTGTGGTTTCTTATTAAAATAAAATAGGGAGGTGTTATGAAAAGGCAGTCGACTCTTTCCATTGTCTTGGGGGTGTTGTTTTTATTTTCGAGCCTTTTTGCAGCAGATGACTCGAAACTCAAAATCGATTACAAGATGATCACTTTGGAAAACGGGTTAAAGGTGATTTTACATGAAGATCGCTCCGATCCCATTGTGTCGGTGGCGATTCTGTATCATGTCGGTTCGAACCGCGAGGTAAAAGGGCGTACCGGTTTTGCGCATCTGTTCGAGCACATGTTGTTCCAGGAATCACAGCATGTAGGGCAGGATCAATTTTTCAAAAAAATTCAGGATGCCGGCGGCACGTTAAATGGCTTTACTTTCGAGGATGGCACCGGTTATTTTGAAATCGTTCCTAAGAACGCGTTGGAAATGGCATTGTGGTTGGAATCCGACCGCATGGGCTGGCTTCTGAGCACCGTAACGCAGGAGGCGTTCGATAACCAACAAGACGTTGTCCAAAACGAAAAAAGACAACGAGTCGACAATCGTCCTTACGGCCACACGAACTTTGTGATTCGTAAGCTTCTCTATCCGGACGATCATCCTTATAATTGGCAAGTGATCGGTTCATTAGAAGATCTGCAGAAAGCCACTTTGGCGGATGTTCGGGATTTTTTCAAAAAATGGTATGGACCGAACAATGCGACCTTGGTTATCGCCGGAGATTTTGACGAGGGAAAAACCAAAGAATGGGTGGAAAAGTACTTTGGTGAAATCAAGGCTGGACCGAAGGTATCCGATCCGGAAGTGCAATACATCTCTCTGTCGGAAACGAAGCGGGCTTTCCATGAGGACAATTTTGCCAAATCCCCGGAATTGACCATGGTGTTCCCAACTCGCGAGGAATACCATAAAGACGCCTATGCACTGGATCTCTTAGGCGATCTGCTTTCCGACGGAAAAAAGGCGCCTTTGTACAAAGTCGTGGTCGAAGAGCAAAAGTTAGCGCCATCGGTTTCGGCCTATCAAAACAGCAATGAAATCGCCGGCGACTTTCGCATCCGCATTCGCACATTTCCCGGGAAGAATTTGACCGAAGTCGAAAAGGCTATTTTTGCGGCCTTAGAGCGCTTTGAAAAAGACGGTTTCACGGATCAAGATTTGTCCCGGATAAAGGCGAAAACGGAAACCAACTTCTACAACGGTATTTCCAGTTTGCTGAACAAGTCGTTCCAACTAGCATTTTACAACGTTTATGCCGGAACCCCGGACTTTCTGATTCAAGATTTACAAAATTCCCTCGATGTGACCCGGGAAGATATTATGCGCGTCTATAACGAATATATCCGGGATAAAAAGTATGTGCTGACCAGCTTTGTCCCCAAAGGCCAGAGCGACTTGGTCGCGGACAATTCTGAACGCTTTCCCGTGGTTGAGGAAAGCATTGTTCCTGATACGGATAAACCCGAATCCAAAAAATCCGACCTGGTCGTCGAGAAAATTCCTACGAAATTCGATCGCTCAAAAGAGCCTTCGAAAGGCCCGGCGCCGGTTTTGAATCTGCCGAGTATCTGGCAGCACGAATTCAGCAATGGTTTGAAAATGTTGGGTATCGAGCACACGGAGCTGCCGTTGCTGAATTTTTCGATCACCCTCAAAGGCGGGCTTTTGCTCGACGAACCTGATAAAGTCGGGGTGGCGAATTTAATGACTGATATCATGATGGAGGGGACGAAAAATAAGACGCCGGTTGAGCTTGAAGAAGCCATTGATAATCTGGGCGCGAATGTCAGCATGTATACGACCCGCCAATCCATCGTACTCCGGGCAAATATGCTGGCATCTAAGTTTGATCAAGTTTATGCTTTGGCGCAAGAAATTCTTCTGGAGCCGCGCTGGGATGAAAAAGAATTCGAGCGCATTAAACGCCAGACGATCGAAACCATCAACCGGCAGCGCGTTCGACCGTCAACCATCGCTGCCAACGTGTTCAACAAATTGTTATACGGCGAGAAACACATTCTTTCGAATTCAGTTCTCGGAACGCCGGAATCGATTGCAAATATCACCATCGACGATGTCAAGAATTTCTACAAAAACAACTTTTCTCCCAATGTGGCACATATCGCCCTCGCCGGCAGCGTAGACAAAGAGCATGCGATTGCAACTTTCACTTCGCTTCAGGATAATTGGGCTGCGAAGGAAGTCAATTTTCCGCAACAGCCGGCCACTCCAAGTGTTGAAAAATCCAGGCTTTATTTTGTCGATGTGCCGAAGGCCAAACAGTCAGAGATCCGTATCGGATATCTTGCTTTGAAATATACGGACGCCGATTACTATCCGGCTGTGGTGATGAACTACAAGCTGGGTGGCAGCTTCAGCGGTTTTTTAAATCTGATTTTGCGTGAAGAAAAAGGCTACACTTACGGCGCGCGCTCCCGGTTTCAGGGTTCGAGCTACCCAGGTCCGTTTGTGGCTTCTTCCGGCGTCAAGTCCAATACGACATACGAATCTATGAAGATCTTCAAGGACGAATTAACCAAGTATCGAAACGGCATTTCTGAAGAAGACCTGAGCTTTACCAAAAATGCTCTCATCAAATCAAACGCGCGTCGTTTTGAGACGCTGTTTGCGTTGATGGGCATGTTGAACCAAATCGCCAATTATGACCTCCCGTTCGACTATATAAAGCAGCAGGAAACGATAGTACAAAATATGACTTTGGATCAGCACATGAAGCTGGCGCAGAAGTACATCGTTCCGGATAAAATGATCTATTTGGTCGTCGGGGACGCCGAAACTCAAGCAGCGCCTTTGAAGGAGCTGGGATTGGGCGAGCCGATCATGCTGGACAAAAACGGCGACAAGGTGACAAAAGACGATAAGGGAACGATGGAAGAATAGTTCTGTCCGTATTCATACTCACAAGCGGGAATTGATCCGGGGCTGTCCAAAAAGGGGAAAGGATGTCTTTACGAGGAGCGCAGCGACGAAGCAATCCCCAGATTTTAGGCATAAAACTAGGAGATTGCTTCGCTTCGCTCGCAATGACATTTGACTTTTTGGACAGCTCCTTTGTAAGTCTAAGATAATTTTGAACAGCCCCTTATTTAATCCCACCCGCTAATAGACAAGAGCCTAAGCTTCTTCCAAGACTTCGCTTGAAAGAAGTGGCTCCATTGGAGCAGTAG
>JBHHWX010000261.1:0-8388 GCA_046756745.1 bacterium
CACGACGCATTTCACTTGCTGGATGGTTGTAGGGATCGAGGAATATTCTCGATACGACAAACCACCATATATCTGATGGATTCGCCTTGGACCACAATTTGAGAGCCTTGAAGAATGTAGCAACAACTGCGTCTGTCTTGTTCATTTCCGTTAGATTTCGGTTATCACGGAAGTGAGCAAGCAATTCATTAAACTGAGAGGTTGTAGCATTTCTCAATATGTATTTCGCATCATAATCACCATATTGAAAGCCGAGAATTAGATCTGACCCTTTTTGCTCTGCATTGATCTGTCTTGACAGAATTCGTTTACCTTCTTCGGGTTTCACTTTGTTCAAGACCTGAGATAGGTCTATTCTGGCTGCATCTGCTATGGCGAGAATAAGATCAAAAGAGGGAATAACTCGACCTTCCTCGATTGCCACAACCCACCCTTTACCCAGACTAAGTTTGTCCTCAATGTTTTCTGTGCTAATCCCCTTCGATTCCCTTATATGTTTTAACTCCTCTAGGATATCTTGTGCTGTCTTGCTGGGGTCATGTTAAAAGACTCGTTTGTTAAGGTCAAAAACTTTCGATCGTTTACATTTCGCTGTCGTTACAGCTTACAAGTAAGTGAGGTAGTTTCTGGATAATGCCAACATATGTCATATCCATTCAAAAAACAAATAACGATACCTTGCATTTTCTACACTGATTGCATTCATGGTCATTTCCCCAAAACATGTCGCAGGGCTTCTTCCAGATTTGAATAGCGGAATGCGTAGCCCGAGGCATTCAACTTAGCGGACTGCACCCTTGTGCTGGCCAGAAGCAGCTCATCCGCCATCTCCCCTAACGCCGCACGCGCCGCAAAAGCCGGCATGGGAAACACGGTCGGCCGGGAGAGTACCCGGCCGAGGGCCTTGGTGAACTCGCGATTGGTGACCGGATTCGGCGCCACGGCGTTCACCGGCCCGCTTAACGATTCGGTCATGATGGCGTGATGAATCGCTCCCACCACATCGTCGATGCTGATCCAGCTCCAATACTGCTCGCCGCTGCCCATGACGCCGCCGACACCGAGCTTGAAGGGCGTCAGCATTTTCGCCAGCGCCCCGCCTTTGGGGGTCAGCACCACCCCGATGCGCAGGTTCACCACGCGAATGCCTTTTTCGACAGCCGGTTGGGTGGCGGCTTCCCATTCTTTGCACACTTCGGAAAGAAAGCTATTGCCGGGAGGGCTGTCTTCTGTCAGTACCTCCTGGCCAAGGTCGCCGTAAAAGCCGATGGCAGAAGCGCAGACGAACACTTTTGGCGGCCGATCGTGCCCGGCGAGCTTCTGGCTGAGAAAACGGGTCCCTTGCACACGACTGTCGCGAATTTTCGCCTTTTTTGTTTGCGTCCACCTGCCGCCGGCGATATTTTCACCAGCCAGATGCACCACGGCCTCAACGCCGTCAAGCGCCGCCGGGTCCAGCTCTTGCTTGCCGGGATTCCAATGATAATCGCAGCAGCTTTTTTCGACTTGCCCTCGGGTCAGATTAATGACGTCGTGTCCGCCCGTCCTCAAAAACGGCAGCAAAGCCGATCCCACTAGACCCTTCCCGC
The DNA here is from genome assembly GCA_046756745.1 of bacterium. GTDB lineage: Bacteria > Zhuqueibacterota > Zhuqueibacteria > Oceanimicrobiales > Oceanimicrobiaceae > JBHHWX01. Next base: position 1,590 of record JBHHWX010000261.1, read on the forward strand.
CGGTGACCAGAATCTTCATAACGTACCCTCCTTTGAGCCGACAACATCCTGTTTTTTTAGCAAAGTTTTTGTGGGCCAAACTATAGCAGAATAATGATGCGACAGAATAATTTTATTTTATGAATTTTTATTATTCTACCAAAAAATCATTCTGCCTTTTAATCTTTAATCTGAATTGTATTCTATCTACTCGCCCAAAACCTTAATCCGATCTCCGGGTTTCACCCGGTCCGTCAACTGCATCCCGTTGACAATGGCCAACGTTTCCGCGGTCACGTCTCCGGATGGATAACGCGACAAAAAGTTCTTCAGCGTCGAACTTCTTCTCACCCGCACCACTTTGACGCGAGTCGGTTTCTTATTCTTGGCTTGGCGGTTTCTGAGCCGGTCGAAGTTGTTCATCGTATAATTGAAGTCGCGCAGATGGTTGTCATAACTACTGGGACTGCAAAAACCGTGAAAAACATACACCCGGCCGCCCTTTTCGATAAAAAACGAGCGGACTTTCATCTCGCCGCTTTGAGCGGCTATGGTTGAAACCCGGATTTCGGCGTTCAGTCCGTTCACGCGTGCATAGTCGGAAATAACGTTTTGTGCGGCATTATCGGCAACAAACTTATCGGCTGCCGCTCGAGCGCTGGCTGCCTCAGCTAACCGGAATTGAATGCCCGCGCTTTGTTTTTTATTGACCATTTGTACTTCTTGCGGAGTATTGTTCAATTGCCAGTCCCGGGGCACAGGAAATTGAAAATCCAATGTCGGGTGATAGAACATGCCGTTTTCCACAAATCCCTGGCGCGGGTCCTCGCCAAACACAACGCCGTCGATAAGAGCGAGGTAACTCTCTCTCTTTGTGCTAAACCGCGTCTGCCCGGAGTTTTGCTGCGCGACTTTTGCCAATTGCAGAGTACGCTCCTCCCGGTCCGCCGGATTCGGATGTGTGGAAAACCAGCCCGGCAAGCTTTGGCCGCTCTGTTCCTGTAAACGATTCAGGGTTCCAAAAAAGTGCGACATATTGCTGGCGTCATAGCCGACCGTTGTTGAGTAATCGACCCCGAGCTGATCGGATTGGCGTTCCTGATCGCGGCTGAAGCGCATAAAAAGTAAACCCACTCCGAGCTGGGCGACGTCGCTAAATTGCCGGAACGTTTCGGAAAAAAGGTAACCGGCAGTTAAGCCCGCTTGCGCCAGTTGCGCCCGGGTATAGGCCCTTGCCCCGTGCCGCGCCGTGACGTGACCGATCTCATGACCCACGACTCCGGCAAGCTCCGCCTCTGAATTCATGTACCCCAAAATACCGCGGGTAATATAAACATAGCCCCCGGGCAGGGCAAAAGCATTGATAACCGGGCTGTCTAAAACCCGGAAATGCCATTGCAATTTTGGCCGATGTGAAATCTGTGCCATCTTTTGTCCGAGACCGTCGATATACTCAGAAATTTTCGGATCATCATAAAGCCCGTACTGCGCGACAATTTGTTTATCGGCGTCGGCGCCCAATCGAATTTCATCGTTCGTGCTCAACAGACTGAGCTCTCTCTTGCCGGTCACGGGATTGGTCGCACAAGAGAGAAAGAACTGCAAAACAAGCACGATAAAAAAACCGCTGCGGACGCTGAGAAAAATCCTGCTTTTCACGTTAGACCTCCTTTTCATCATGAAATGTTTTCATCTCAAGCAACGCAAGAAAGCTTGACATTATTTCCCAAGTTTACTATTGTATTGTAAGTAACAAAAAAACCTTTTACTTTCAAGTCTTTTAAAAAATGGTGACCTTCTTTAAGAAGGTTACCATTTGACGGCTATCTTGAAATGATCGAACTGGACTATTCTATTTAGTGTCTGAACGAAAACTCTTTAAAATGCTCAAGCACCCGTCCCCGGGTGCGTTTGACGCTTTGTAAAAACAATTGATTACGACGCCCCGAGGACGGGGCTTAGAGCTTATTTCTGAGTTTTCGGTCAGACACTATTTAGAAACCCTAACGAATTAAACATTAAGGAGAATCGACATGAATCAAAGTAAATGGCTGTTATTCGTTTTATCAGCGTTGCTTTTCTTCAACTGCCGTAACGATGGAGGCGACATGGTTGACTTAGAGATTCGCGCCGATGTTGGCGATCTGCTGGCAAAATTTGCCCCGGTTGAAATCAAAGCCGATATTTCATTTTTGCCGGATAACGAACAACAAGCATTGGCCAAGCTTGTCGAAGCGAGCAAATACATGGACGAGATTTTTTTGCGTCAAGTGTGGGAACAAAATCCGAAATATCGCAAAGCTTTGGCAGAACGCTCCGATGAGCTGGGCAAGAAAGCCTACGCGTACTTTAACATTTCTTTTGGTCCCTGGGACCGGCTCGACGAGCACGAGGCCCCGTTTATCGGCAAAATGCCAAGGCCAGCAGGAGCGGGCTATTATCCGGAAGACCTCAGCAAAGAAGAATTCGAAGCTTATCTCAAAGAGCGCCCGGAGGCGGCCAAAGAATTAACCGGCCTATTTACTCTGGTACGGCGAAACGGCGAAGCGCTGACTGCCGAAGCCTACTCCCAGGCTTTTAAAGAATGGCTGGAGCCGGCCGCGAAACTCATGCGCGAAGCCGCCGATTTGACCGGCAACGCATCGCTGCAAAAATACCTGCGTTCCCGCGCCGACGCTTTTTTCTCAAACGATTACTATCAAAGCGATATCGACTGGATGGATCTGGAAAGTCCCATCGAAATTACCATCGGGCCGTACGAAATTTACGAGGATAAACTGTTTGGTTATAAGGCCGCGTTCGAGTCTTTCCTCACGATTACGGATCCCGGGGAGAGCGAGAAACTGGCGCGTTACAAAGCCGAGCTTCCGGCTATGGAACGCAACCTGCCTATTCCCAACAATATGAAAAACTTGGATCGCGGGTCCGCTTCGCCGATCCGGGTGGTGGACGTGGTTTTCACCGCCGGCGACACCAAATCCGGCGTCCAAACCATCGCCTACAACTTGCCAAACGACGAGCGTGTGCGGGAAGAAAAAGGCAGCAAGAAAGTGCTGCTGCGCAACGTCATCGCGGCCAAGTACGAGAAGATTCTCACGCAGATCGCGGACAGGCTTGTGAAGCAGGAGCAAGTCAACTATGTGTCGGCAGATGCTTTTACAAATGAGGTGCTGTTTCACGAGCTTTCACATGGACTCGGCCCGGGTAACATCACGGTCGATGGACGCGAAACCGAAGTGCGCAAGGAGCTGAAAGAGCTGTACTCCGGGCTTGAAGAGGCCAAGGCGGATATTATGGGCGTCTACAATATCTATTTCTTGATCGAAAAGGGACTCATGCCGGAGAAGCTGAGCAAAGAAATCGCAGTGACCTACCTGGCGGGACTGTTTCGGGGAATTCGCTTTGGCATCGGGGAAGCGCATGGGAAAGGTAACGCTTTGCAGTTCAACTATATGATGGAAAAAGGCGCGATTCAATACGACGATCAAACCGGGACATATTCGGTGAATTCCGATAGTTTTAAGAACTGGGTGCGCGAATTGGTGCAGGACATCTGCATCCTGCAAGCGAACGGCGACTATGCGGGCGTTCAGAAACTGTATGAAAAATATGTGCATTTGCCCGAGGTTTTATCGAATTCGCTGGAAAAATTGACCGGCATTCCGGTGGATATCGTGCCGCAGTACACGCTCGCTGAGGAGCTGACAAACGGGCAAAATTAGTTCCCAAAGATAAAGACTTTTCCAACGGATTGGAAAACCCAACTGATACGGAATGTCGAATATCGAACAAGAATAATTAACCACTAAGGCACAAAGGTCACAAAGAATCTTGGACTTTCACCTTTGTGGTTTTGTTAATGTTTGAATAATTAACTAAGGAGAGAGAATATGATGACGACACATTCTGAAAATCGCGTCACAGTCGGGGCGCTTTTGCTCCTGGCTTTTACAGTCATGTGCATCGGCTTTGCCTGCTCAAACGATTCCGAGCAATCGAAGCAGGCTGAACCACAAAAGCAGGCCCAGGTCACACTCAAGAAAACCAAGCTTGTTTACTACGCCTTGCCTGGCTGACCGTTCTGTAGAAAGATCACGACCATCGTGAATGGTCTGGAACAAGAGTATGCCGGCGTTTTAGATTGCGATGTTTTGGATGCAACCACAGCGGAAAGCAAGGCCGAAATACAGGCTCTGGGATTCGGCACACATGGCATGGTATTTTTGGACGAACAGGGTGCAGTCGTCAAAAAGTTAGACGGACATCGGATGCAGGAACCGTTGATTCGGGAAGCCTTGAAAGAGGTGATGGGGGGATCTTAGCATTTTATGGATGTCGGCGAGACGCGTGCGTTCAATTGGGATAGGATCCGGAAAGCGTTGATTTTTATTTTAAAAGGCGCGTGTTTCATCGCCACCAATCCCGACAATGCCGGCCCCAATGCCTATCCCGAGTGCGGCGCTCTCTGCGCGCCCATTGAGCGCATCACCCGCAAAAAACCCTTTTATGTAGGAAAGCCCAACGTCTGGATGATGCGGGCCGCGCTCAACCGTTTGAAAGCACATTCGTCGGATAACGCCGTCATCATCGGCGATAATATGGACACGGACATTATGGCAGGCGTGCGGGCCGGGCTTGAAACCATCTTGGTATTAACCGGCGTGAGCCAGGAAAAAGATTTATGCTGGTATCCTTTCCGTCCGACGCATGTTTTTCTTAGTGCTGAGGCCATCGATGCGATTTGATTCTTGTTAGACCTTGACAAAGAATTCACCTTACCTTCAATAATGTTTGAGACAAAACGAAACTTATTTGGCACAATACGACCAAAGCCCTAATATTTCGATTAATCAGTATTGGTGTGATTCTTCTTTACTTGTTGAATTATTCGTTCAATGGCCAACGCTATTGCTTCGCGGAGTTTATCCTGAGCTCGTCGAAGGGTTCGCAATGACATCTGACTTTTTGGGACAGCCACGGCTCTGTTTACAAAAATAAAAGGATTTGCTCATGAACCGAATAAAAGATGAACTCAACATTTTGTTTCTCGTGACCTGCGTTTTTTTCTTTTCGGAGGTCGGTTCGCTTTATCCCGTAAAACATCAAAGCGTCCGCAAAAAAATCGCAGCCACAAATCCGCCCAAGCTGATTATCAATGAAGTGGTTACCGACCCGCAACAGGACTGGAACGATTCCGGGGGTGGCAACGGCATTCCTTTTGATGATGTGCCCGGCAATGGCAGCGTCACCAACACCGATGAATGGGTGGAGTTATTCAATGCAGATAGCCAGCCTGTGAATCTCACGGCAGGCGCGGGCTGGAGTCTCGAGTTGAATGATGGCACCCCGGATACACTATTCTTTTCTGATCCGGGCAGCGCTGTGGAATTTGTATTCAGCAACGGCGGCGCCCTCAACAATTTCCAACCCGGGGAATATTTGGTGATTGGAAATCCTCCGGGAACCAACCTGAGTAACGATATTTTTTTAATACTGAGAGATGCAAGTGATACGGCTGTGGATGACGTGGAGCTGGGTGACGATCCGGAAGACGACGGAGCCGGAGACGGCGCTCCCGATGGCAGTCCGGGCGGCGGCAACGCCACAGATCCCGATGATGAGGCTATCGCACGCCTACCCAACGCCGGGGATACTGATGATGATGTCGCGGACTTCACGCAGCAGGCTGCATCCATTGGCTCGTCAAACGATGCCCAGGTTTGCGTCACTTTTGATTTTCCTGTGGTCGGCGGCGCCTGGTATATGATTTCCTTGCCGGTGATTCCGGAAGATAATGCTCTAAACGCGCTGTTTCCGGAGGCCCTTGCCGCGTTTGGCTGGGATTACGCAACCCAGAGTTATGTGCCAGTAACGGAACTGGACCCAGAGCGAACCTACTGGCTATTGATGCTAGAGCCGGCCGCGGCAGAGGTTTGCGGTGAGCCGCTGTATTCCTACACCAAGAGCTACTCGACACAGGTCTGGGATATGATAGGATCAGTGATCGATACGGGCTGTGTTATCGATGACCCACCCGGGAGTGTACTCATGATGTTTTGCTGGGATCCGGAAACCCAAAGTTATTTTCCGGTTGCTCCACCCGTAATTGAGCCAAAGCAAGGGTGCTGGATTTTGGTTTTTGGTGTGCCGTGTACGGTCACTGTCAGACCTTGCGATGAAGCAACAAATCTTGCCAAATTAAACGACGACGCTCATCTCATGGCATTTTATGAAAAATATGACGAGCTGCCGCCTGGTCCGCCTTTTGAAATCGCAGAGTATGGCTCGGCGTCCATTCCTGAACGCTTTGGCCTGTCGCAGAACTATCCCAACCCGTTCAACCCCGAGACCGTGATCGAGTACCAGTTGCCGGAAACGGACAAGGTGAGCTTAACGGTTTACTCCATTCTCGGTCAGGAAGTGCGAACTTTGGTAGATAGTGAAAAATCAGCCGGCTATCACCGCGTGATTTGGGATGGGACAAATGATGCCGGGCAGAGACTGGCTTCGGGAGTGTACCTGGTCCGGATTGAGGCCAGGGAGTTTGTGCGAACGCGCAAGGTTGTTTTGTTGAAATAGCGCCATAGTGGAATAACATCGGGTTGGTGGCTGGTAGGAACGGCTGGGCATGAATTGATTAAGGGTTAACGGTTGGTGATTGAACTAAGCCCGCGCTAATCAAGCTTGCACTGTACAATCAAAGAAACTAGGTCGAAAAGTACCAAGCTCACGTGTCCGAAGGCGTCTCGCCAAGGACTTTCGTTACAGACCCAGGGTATAAAGCGTGCGTCGGGACGCCTTCGCTAAGAAAATATGCGCT
>JBHHWX010000262.1:0-8380 GCA_046756745.1 bacterium
CAAGAGGCAAACGGCAAACGGCAAAAGGCAAGAGGCAAAACGGCAAAAGGCAAACGGCAAAAGGCAAGAGGCAAAAGGCAAAAGGCAAAAGGCAAACAGCAAACGGCAAAAGGTGAGACGCCTTTTTCCCTTTACACCATGTTGAGAGGCATATTTCACCTCTCACGTTTCACGTTTAGCAATTCACAATTCACAATTCAGTTTTATTTCTCAGAAGTTTTGTTTATATTTTATTTTAGGGTCACAAAAGCCGATTCGAGATAAAAAAGATGTCGATTCTTTCATCAATGACTCTATCTGAACAGGTCCATCAATATTAACTTTTACTTTACCGTTTTAACAATTCATTAATATACGTACCTCCCTGCAAGGTACCCTAAGAATCTAAGAATCTTTATGAGAACAGCAAATCCTTTAAATCGAATCACGGTGCGCGATGTGGTTGTAGATTTTTTTGGAAGCCTTGTGCCAGGAATTGTATTTACCAGTATTGCTTTTGTCCTTTTTATCGCAATCCTATTTTCTTGCATTGCGATTGCTTTCCTTTTGACAGAACACTCTAATTTTCAGCTCAACATTGCTTCTGCAACTCAGCAATTACACACATTAATTAGCGCATTTAGAATCGAGTCTCTTGTTTTTTTTACATTCCTTTCTTATGTTTTTGGACATAACTTAAACTACTTGATACCTTTTATCTTATGTGCGTTGATTACGTTTATGATGTACAGAATTCGAGTTACAATTGAAAATTTTTTTCATTATCAAAGAGTGTGTGAAATCGTCTATGTTTTGGAAACCGCGCATGTTGCATCGCGCTTGGATTCGAAAATATTCGAAGATATTTTTCCTAACCCACAAAAATCATCGGAATAAATAAATCACGTTCATTAACATGGCAAACCTCAAAATCCACAAAAACAGAATTCTCATTACCGGCGCCAACGGCCTCTTAGGCCAGAAACTCATGCACACGTTCGGTCATGATTTCGAGCTGCACGGCGTGGGACGTAAAACGACTCCCAATCTTGCGGGACTCACTTACACTTCGTGCGATATCACCAAAAGAAACGCGGTGCGGCAGCTCCTAAAATCGTTCAAACCGAGTTATATTATCAACGCAGCGGCCTATACGGACGTCGATGGCTGCGAAGAGGACAGAGAGAATTGCTGGCGTGTGAATGTTCGAGGGCCGGAAATTTTGGCTGAAGCTGCAAAAAGTGCCGGTGCGGTGTTACTGCATGTTTCAACAGACTATGTGTTTGATGGCGAATCCGGAGAATATACCGAAGAATCCCTGCCTAATCCGTTAGGTTATTACGGGCGCGCTAAGTTAGCCGGAGAAAATGCGGTCATTGGAAGCGGAGTGGAATACGCTATCGTCCGGACCATGATACTTTATGGAACCGGGGTTAAATTGCGACCGAATTTTGCCATCTGGCTGGTGGAAAAATTATCGCGAGGTGAACCGGTGAGAGTCGTGGATGATCAGTATGGTCATCCCACATTAATCGACGATGTGGCTTTAGCCATTCGCAAGATCGTCGAATTGAACAAACACGGCTTTTTTCACGTATGTGGTTCAGAGTACATAAATAGATTCGATTTTGCTCTCAAGGTAGCCGAGGTTTTTCGCTTGGATTCCGCTCTGATCACTCCTATTAAAACCGATCAGCTCAATCAAAAAGCGCTTCGCCCCCTAAATTCCAAGTTTAATTTAGATAAATTGACCTCGGAGCTGGGTGTGAAGATGCGGGGAGTTAAAGAAGGACTGGAGACTTTAAAACAGCAATTGCAAACCAACCCATAATTCCCACTTAGGCGCTGCATGAACAAGACATTGATCATCATCCCGACTTATAATGAAGCGGACAATATACAGATTATCATCAATAAGATTATTGATCTGAACATCCCCAATTTGTCGGTTTTGATTGTTGATGACAACTCTCCCGACGGCACAGCGAAGATTGTCAAAAAAATTACGGAGGAAGACTTCCGTGTTCACCTCCTCGAAAGATCTCATAAAATGGGACTCGGAACGGCTTATGTCGAGGGATTTCAGTTTGCTATTCACGAAGGATTTGACTATATTTTTGAGATGGATGCGGATTTGTCGCACGATCCGGAAGAAATCCCCAAGTTCTTAGAAAATACCGCTGAGTATGATTTGGTGATCGGCTCGCGCTATATTGCCGGCGTCAATGTCGTCAATTGGCCTCTATCACGGCTCTTGCTCAGTTTATGCGCGAATTGGTATACGCGGGCTATTACACGACTGCCGGTCAAGGATTGCACCAGCGGATTCAAATGTTTCCGGAGAGAAGTTTTAGAAAATATCGACTTGGATAATATTTCCAGCGACGGCTATTCATTTCAAATTGAAATGACCTACAAAGCCTGGAAGAAAAATTATCGAATCGTGGAAATTCCGATTATCTTCGTTGACAGGACCAAAGGCAATTCTAAGATGACAAAAAAGATTATGCGCGAGGCGGCCTGGATCGTATGGAAATTGCGTTTTTCAAGGTTTTTTACAAAGAAAGAGCCGGACTGAATTTGAATATGGAAGCTGCGATAAAAGAAAAAAAGACTGTCCTGGCGCGGGGCAATCAAGGCACGTCTTCGAAATTTCCTGATGAGTCCCCTCAGCTATCCGTTATCATTGTGAACTATAACGTTAAAGAATTCCTTGAACAAGCGCTGGTCTCTATAAGGAGAGCTTTGAAAGGACTCGCTGCTGAGATTATTGTCGTGGATAATGCCTCAACCGACGGAAGCCAAAGTATGTTACGGAGTGCTTTTAAAGATGTCCGGGTGATTCAGAACAAACAAAATATGGGATTCGCCAAAGCCTGCAATCAAGGTCTTGAGCTCGCTCACGGAGATTATTTGGTTTTGATAAATCCGGATACGATCGTCCAGGAAGATACCTTCGCGAAATTGTTAGGATTTATGAAACAGCACGCTGATACGGGAATGGTTGGGTGTAAAATCCTCAATCCCGACGGCTCCTTGCAGTTGGCTTGTCGTCGCAGCTTTCCAACGCCTTGGGTCGCCTTTACCCGGTTAAGCGGTTTGAGTCGCCTTTTTCCGAAGACGAGATTATTCGGCAGATACAACCTGACTTATCTTGACCCGGAGCAATCTTACGAGGTCGAAGCTATCTCCGGTTCTCTGATGATGATCCGGCGCGATGTTTTAAGCAAAGTGGGTTGTTTGGATGAGTCTTTTTTTATGTACGGCGAGGACCTGGATTGGTGTTATCGAATACGACAAGGCGGCTTAAAAGTCCGGTATTTTTCAGGGACTCAGATTATTCATTTTAAGGGGGAAAGTTCAAAACGTATGGAATTCGATCGCTTGCGGGTTTTTTATCGAGCGATGCTGCTTTTTGTGAAAAAGCATTTTAAGAAGAAGTCTCTTTTTATGCCGTATTGGCTTCTGTGGGTCGCGATCTGGATCCGCGGCGGTTTTTCGTTTCTCAACAAGCTTTTGATCAAAATTTCCATGCCGTTAACCGATGCTGCTTTCTTGAGCGGGTCGATGATGTTGAGTGTTTATTTACGGTTCGGGAATTTGTCACACCTGTGGTCGTTTTTACCCGTAATTGTGGTTTACACGCTTGTCTGGATCTTGTCGCTGCGTTTTTTTGAGAGTTATCATCGCAATCGATTTTCGCTTTCCACATCGGCGATGGCGGTTGTCGTGGGATTTTTGGTGAATTCCAGTTTTACATTTTTTTTCAAACAATATGCTTTTTCCAGAGCCGTCCTTTTGTTTGGAGGCATCCTGAGTGTGATCGCGGTTCCCGGTTGGCGTTTGTTGGTGAAGATGCTTCCGCGCCTGGGCTTGGGGCCATTTAAAGGAACCTTTGGAAAAACCCTGCTTGCTCGCAATACCGTTATTGTCGGCGAACCGGATGCGGGACAAAAATTGGCTAACAAAATCGACTCGCAGATTGAAAGCGGGTATCATATCAGGGGTCTGGTTAGCATCAATGGAATGCCGGCGGGCGAAAACAACGGAACGGTTGAAGTCTTAGGAGCGGTTGAAGATTTGAATGAGATTATCAAAAACAACAACATTCAAGAGGTTATTTTTTCCACGCACAAACTTTCTTATTATCGCATCTTGCAGGTCATCGCTTGCTCGGGGAGCGCCGCGGTTAATTTTAAGTTGGCGCCGAGCGATTTCGATGTCGTTATCGGCAAAGCCTCGATCGAAAGCATCCATACTCTTCCTTTGTTAGACATCCATTATCGGTTGCATCAAACACATTATTGCGCCTTAAAACGAGGTTTTGATCTCGTGCTGCTGTTGGCTTTGTCGCCGCTCTGGCTGCCCATTTTTCTTTTCAAGAAATATATCATTGGAGAAAGACTCCAAGTCGTTACCATACAGAGCGTTCATGGACTCACCTCGCTATTTGAATTCGCAGAGGATAGCTCGAATTTTATTCGTAAAGTCCCATATGCCTGGGCTATTTTAAAGGGAACATTAAGTTTCGTCGGAAGCGAAATAATCAAAACTTCTGAGAAAGTCGAAGACGGGGAGATTAAAATGAAACCCGGACTCACCGGGCTGTGTCAAATCAACAAGCATAAACAGCTCTCATCCGAGGAGAGATCTCGTTATGATATCTATTACATGAAAAATTATTCTCCTTTTTTGGATTTGGAAATTATTATAAAGGCGCTGTTAAAACTATGAATGAGTACACACTTGAATTTGAAAAACCGATAGTTGAGCTCGAGAAACGCATCCGGGAGATGAAGGAGTACTCGGAAAGCGAAAATGTGGAAATTTCAGAAGAGATAAGCCACTTAGAAAAAAAAGCTCAAAAACTTCGTAAGGAAATCTACTCGAAATTGACACGCTGGCAACGGGTTCAATTGGCGCGACATCCGCAGCGACCCTATAGCAGGGATTATATCGAGCGCATGACCCGTGATTTTTTTGAAATGCATGGCGACCGGGCTTATGGTGACGACCCTGCGATCATTTGCGGCTTGGGACTTATGGACAACAAAAAGGTGGTTCTTTTAGGACATCAAAAGGGCCGGACCACGAAAGATAAATTGCATAGAAACTTCGGGATGCCCCACCCGGAAGGATATCGAAAAGCGCTGCGAGTGATGAAGTTTGCAGCGAAATTTCATCGTTCCATTATTTGTTTGCTCGATACTCCCGGAGCCTACCCCGGAATCGGGGCGGAAGAAAGAGGGCAGGCTGAAGCTGTCGCGCGTAATTTGTTCGAAATGTCGCACCTGCCGGTACCGATTGTCGTGGTTGTCATCGGTGAAGGCGCGTCCGGCGGGGCTTTAGGGATTGGCGTGGGCGATCGCATTTTAATGATGGAAAATACCTGGTACTCGGTGATTTCTCCGGAAGGGTGCTCAGCTATTTTATGGCACGATAGCACAAAAGCTGAGCAGGCAGCCGAAGCGATGAAAGTGACTGCCGAGGATTTAATGGAGATGGGCGTTATCGACAAAATTATCAAGGAGCCTTTAGGAGGCGCTCAACTTGATTATGACGAAGCGGCAAAAATATTAAAAGAACATATTTTAAGTGAGCTGGATGAGCTGGAACAATTGCCGACGGATCAGCTTATTGAAGCTCGTATTGAAAAATATGCCAAAATGGGATTTTATAGCGAATCCTAACGCGGAAGAGCCGCATACATGTGGTACGATTTCTTCGACGCTGACAGTTGGCTCGCTTGGCATGAGGAGTAATGGATTATTGGATTATTGGAGCAATGGATTATAGTAGAATTTCATTTTACATTGATCCAGTACCCCAATAATCCATCAATCCGCGCTCATAATCCTTGATCTTTAGAAAAGTTTGCACTTTTTTGCAAGACTTGGGTGCTAATCATAGAGGAAAAGGAGAATCCATGTTAGATAAAGAATTGCTCGAGATTTTAGCGTGTCCAAAATGTAAAGGGGATTTGGAGTATGACGCGAAAAATCAAAAACTCGTTTGTCACAGTTGCCGTTTGAAATACAGTATCAAAGATGATATCCCTGTCATGTTGATCGATGAAGCGGAAAGTTTTTAGCTTGAGTCAAGCGGCAGATTTCTATAAACGCGGTCGGAAAAGCCTAAATCTCTTCCCAACAGCGTCTCGCCGAGGGCTTTTGTGACCATGAAAAAGAGCTTGACAATTTTAATTTTTTATCGTACATTTTTGATCAATTTATTAGACTTTTGCATATTCTTATAGGCCCTAACTCAAGTAAAAATAAGGGCTTTTTTAATGTCATATCGCGTTGCCCTGGAAAATTTCGAAGGACCCTTGGATCTCCTCCTGTTTTTGATAAAAAAGAATGAGGTGGATATCCATGATATTCCTATTGCTAAGATTACAAAACAATACCTGGAATATTTACAAATCCTCGAAGCTTTGGATCTCGAAAATGCCGGTGAGTTCATTTTAATGGCTGCTTCGCTCATCCGAATAAAAGCTCAGATGCTGTTGCCAAAACCCCAGCTCGAGGACGAAGAATTCGAAGACCCGCGCGAGAATCTCGTTCAGCGATTATTGGAATATCAGAGCTACAAGGAGGTTGCCGGCGAGCTTTCGGACTTAGAGCATCGCCAAAAAGGTTTTTATCAAATGTCCAATATTTCTCTTTCATTGGATATCGATGAAATCGAGGAAGAAGACTTATTTGGCCAAGAAGTCAAGCTCTTCGATTTGATGGCGGCTTTTGTTGAGGTTTTAAAAAGAGTTCCTCCTGTCACTCAGCATACGATTGAAAGAATTCCGGTTACAACCGAGGAGCAGGCGGAATACATTTTGTCTTATCTTGAGAAAGAGGGTCGAGTCCTTTTTACCGAGCTCATGGCGGAAATTAAAGAACGGATAATACTCATTGTCACTTTTGTAGCCATATTGGATCTTGTCAGAAACCGGAAATTATCCTTGATGCAAAATAGACCCTTCTCAGAGATCTGGATACAGAAAGTTAATGGATAATGTTTTACAAAAGCAGGTAGTTGAAGCGTTAATCTTTGCCAGCGATGTCCCTATCGCAGAAAATAAAATCTCCGGGTATGTGGAGGAATTAACCGTAAAACGTGTCCGTGAAATTGTCGAGGAGCTCAATTCAGAATACAACACCCACAAAAGAGCTATTTTCATTTCCCATGTTGCTGGCGGCTATCAAATTATCACCCGCAAGGAATTCTCTCCTTGGATCAAAAACATGTTCAAGGGCCGTTCCAAGCCCCGGCTTAGTCAAGCCTCACTCGAAACACTCGCCATTGTCGCTTTCAAACAACCTGTGAGTCGTACTGAAATAGATGCCATCCGTGGGGTACATTCCGGTGGGGTGCTGAAAAACCTCCTGGAGAGAAATTTAATCTCCATTGCCGGCCGATCCGAAGAAGTCGGCAAGCCCCTACTTTACGCAACTTCAAAAGAGTTTCTGCGTTATTTTGGCATCAACGATATTTCGGATTTACCCAAACCCAGAGAGTTAGAAGAAATCATGGGTAAGCTCGATAATTCGGATGGATTTTCAGAGGAAATTATCGACGCTTTGACGGAGCTGGAATCAGCGCAAGAGGAAGAGCAAAATGGTTCGCCTGAATAAATTTTTAGCTTTTTCCGGAGTCGCTTCCCGCCGGAAGTGCGATACGCTCATCGCTGATGGACAGGTAAAAGTCAACGGCGCTGTTGAGAATCGTCTTGGGGTAAAGATAGACGCCCGAACGGACCGGGTTGAAGTGAACGGTCGCGAGCTTAATAGACACGTGAGATTTGAATACGTCCTATTAAACAAACCGAAAGGGGTGGTGACCACCGCTTCGGATGAAAAAGGGAGAAAAACGGTTTTAGATTTAATCGATTCCAGCACGCGTCTGTTTCCGGTGGGGCGTTTGGATAGAGATAGCAATGGCCTGCTCCTTTTAACCAACGATGGCGAGCTGACCTATCGTCTCACGCATCCGAAATTCGAAGTGGGGAAAGTTTATGAGGTGTTTTTAGAACCCGCTTTGCATCCTGATGACAAAAGCAAGATCGAGTCAGGCGTTGAGCTTGAAGAAGGAAAGACCGGTCGATGCCGAATCGTTTTCCCAAATATGAAGAACAAATCCCTTCTTCATATCCGGCTGCGCCAGGGGTGGAAGCGACAGGTTCGTAGAATGTTTGCGGCGTATGGCTATGACGTTATTCTCCTGAAGAGAATTGCGATGGGGCCGCTGCAACTGCAAGGACTCAAGAC
Source organism: bacterium (assembly GCA_046756745.1). Taxonomy (GTDB): domain Bacteria; phylum Zhuqueibacterota; class Zhuqueibacteria; order Oceanimicrobiales; family Oceanimicrobiaceae; genus JBHHWX01. The sequence continues at coordinate 8,244 of JBHHWX010000262.1, forward strand.
CGGCGAATGGAGAAAATTAACCCGCAAAGAAATTTTGAATCTCAAAACGAGAGTTGAGTTGTAGGATGGGCATCGCAAACAAAAAGGTCATGGTACTCGGCGGGTGGGGGTTAGTCGGAATGGCGATTTGCCGTAAG
>JBHHWX010000263.1:0-8361 GCA_046756745.1 bacterium
TAGTTCATAGCATTAACCCTGACAGAGTTTTTCAACAACGTCATCAATGAAAAAAATGAACATCGGAATGATTCTCGAAGCCCCATTTCCTCCTGATATCCGGGTGGAAAATGAAGCTGAGGCATTGACGAAAGCCGGGTATAGGGTCTACATTTTCTCTTTGCGTTTTAATCACATTGCAAAATATGAGCCGTTTACAGAAAACTTGTTCGTGACTCGTATGAAATTGAATCAGGGGTTTTTCAACAAAATCCGGGTGACGGTTCTGAAGTTTCCTTTCTATCATTTCCTGTGGCTGACTTTTTTGCGGAGAACGACCAAGAGCTTGGAATTGGATGCCATTCATGTTCACGATCTCCCCTTAGCTGGAATTGGGAGAAGAATCGCTCGTGAGCGGGATATTCCTTTTGTCCTCGATTTGCATGAAAACTATCCGGCGGCGCTTAAAATTTGGAGTCACAGCAAAAAAGTTTTTGGCGGCACCTTTCTCAATCCAAACAGGTGGCTAAAATACGAAGAAGAAATGGTAAGAAGCGCAGACCGAGTCATCGTTGTCGTCGAGGAAGCCATAAGCCGGTTTTTGGAAAAAGAAATCGCGGAAAGCAAGTTTGTGGTCGTTTCGAATACTCTTAATATTGCTCGCTTTTCGACCCAGGAAGGTCAGCAGGCAGAAGTTGTCGAAAAGACTGATTTCACAATCATGTATGCCGGTGGTTTTGGCCCGCATCGCGGACTCCGCGTTGCCATTATGGCCATGCCTGAGATTCTAAAAAAGATTCCGACCGCAAAGCTGGTTTTGGTGGGAGATGGCAGTGACCTGGCGGATTTAAAAAATCTGACCGTCCGTTGTGGAGTTGAAGAGAAGGTGGTTTTTACGGGCTGGGTACAGATGAATGCAGTCCCCCATTATTTACTCGCATGCGATATCGGTATTATCCCGTACCTTTCCACAGAACACACTGAAACCACCATCCCACACAAGCTTTTTCAATATATGTACTTACGCAAGCCGGTTATCGTGAGCGACTGTAAACCTTTGCAGAGGATCGTCACGGAAACCCAAGCAGGATTGGTTTTCAAATCTGGCGATGAAACGGACTTTGCGGCTGCCGTCATAAAATTACATGCAGATAAACGTTTAAGAACCGGACTGGGTGAAAATGGCAGAAAGTCTGTAGAACGCCAATACAACTGGCAACATACCAGTGGTAAATTGATTGAATTGTATGAAGGTCTCCACAATAAACGAGCGTAATGGATAAAATTCGTCAGGCTTTAAATAAGCTGGATAGTTGGATTGAACAAAATGGCTGGGCCGGGTACGATCCTTATGATATCAAAGAAGCGCTGTTTGTGATTAAGATCACTGAATTAGGCAAAAGAAACTTCTTTTTTACTGTACTTCGAGAAAGTCTTTTTGAACTTTTCTATTCCTTCCCGATCACCAGCAGAAAAATTCTGGCAATCGAGAAAAAAATCAATCCAAAAGGGATGGGACTTTTTGCGAAGAGCTACTTGAATCTGTATCAAAATACCCAAGAGCAACAATATTTAGAGAGGTCTCAAGAATGTCTCAATTGGTTAGAAGAGAATTTTTCACCAGGATATTCAGGCGCTTGTTGGGGCTATCCCTTTCATTGGCAATCGAAAACATTTATTCCGCGAGGAACGCCCTCGGGTGTGGTGACTGCCGTGGTGGGCGATGCATTTTGGGCATTCTACACATTCTCGATGGAGAAAAAATATTTGGAGTTGTGCCAAAGTATCTGCCAATTCTTTATGAATGATTTGAATATTGACAAAATCGACAAGGACCGTATTTGTTTTAGTTATACCCCCATAACGCACGATCATATTCATAATGCGAATCTTTTTGTGGCTGAGTTTCTGATTCGAGTTGGCACGGAAATAAAGAATGAAGAATATATCAATTACGGACTAAGAGCCGTTAACTATTCCCTGTCCTATCAAAATCCAGACGGTTCTTTTTATTATTTCGGTCCTCCTGACGAGGTCAAAAAGTGGGTTGATAACTATCATACCGGTTTTGTTTTACGGGCTTTGTATGCCATTTATAAGTTAACTGAAGATAATAAATTGTTAGAAAAAATTGGCAAGTGTTTTAAACATTACATAGATAATTTTTTCATTGAAAAAGTCATTCCCAAGTTTCAGCCTAATAGAATTTATCCAATCGACATTCACTGTTGCTCGGAGGCGATATTATGTTTGGCGCACTTGTCTGAAGCATTTTCAGAGGGGCGTGAACTTTTGCAGAATGTAACAAATTGGACTATCGACAATATGCAGGATAAGCATGGCTATTTTTATCACGCCAAAAGAAAAAGCCGGTTTGTTAAGCTGATTTTCACCGCAAAAATTCCCTACATGAGGTGGGGGCAAGCATGGATGCTGCGCGCTTTATCTGAATTGCAGTGCAGAGGGACAGAATGAGAATTCTACAAGTAGGCCCCGTTCCCGCTGACATTGGTGGAAACACGTTTGGAGGAGTTGCGACTCATGTTTGGGACTTATCGAGGCATTTGGCTGAGCAGGGACACAGCGTGGCCATCCTTGCCGATAATTTCCACTCTCCGGCTGCCCTTCCGGTTGTTGAGAAGGGCGTCAACATATATGGCTTCTGCAATAGGCTCGTTTTCAAGTGCTTATTTAAAGGATCCTTACATTTATCTCATATCTATCTGTTGAAGAAACGCTGCCAAGATTTGATAACCCTGCGCTGGGCCATGGCGCAATATTGTCTATATGACTATGTATTGCATCATTTCAAACCCGATGTCATCCATGTACACCACTTGGAAATTCGTTTTCCTTTTGCTGATTTTATCGTCAAAGGGAGAGTGCCCATCGTCACAACCATTCATAGCCTGCATGCCATTACATTCGGTCATCCAACTCTTGCTGAAAGATACCGCGAGTTGGTCAAGTGCAATTTCAAGCGGAGTGACAATTTAATCTTTGTGAGCAAATCGATGAAATCCGAGTTTAATAATTATATTGGTGAACTTGATTGCCATTCTTGGGTGATTCTTAATCCAATCAACACCTCCGGATTCTATCAAATGGACCGGACTGAAGCTCGCGTTAAGGTTGGCCTGCCAAAAAAGATTCCCGTTGTTCTTTTCGTAGGCTCCCTGACTAAGCGAAAAGGAGAGTACACTTTACTCGAAGCCTTAAAAATATTAACAGATAGCGACATCTATTTAAAAGCGATGATTATTGGAGACGGCCCTGAAGCAAGAGGAGTTGATAATTATATAAAAGAAAAAAATCTTTTTGATATCGTCACCAGAATAGATCGTCTCACTCAAGAGGAGCTGTTGCTCTATTACAATGCGGCAGATTTATTCGTGCTTCCCAGCACAAGTGAATCGTTTGGGCTGGTTTATATTGAGAGTATGTTGTGTGGAACGCCTGCCATTGGCGTCAATGCGACGGCCATCCCTGAAGTCATACCTAGCAAAGATTATGGGTTTTTAGTTCCACAAGAAGATGCAAAAAGTTTAGCCAATGCTATTAAATTGGGATTTCAAACTCATTGGGAGAATGAAAAAATAATTGCTTATGCGAAGTCTTTTGGTTGGAATAAAAATATTCATAAATTCGAAGAAATATATAGCGAGGTAACGTGTAAGCCCTCATCTCGTAAGAAGGGGAGATAGACAGGATGACGTTAGATGTTGAGAGTTGGATAGATAAGAAAGTTAAGAGAGACTGGTTAACGACATTACGTTTCCGAATTGCTTACAGAGGATACCATTTTTTGCTACTCCATAGGTTTAAAGGGTCAAAATATATTCAACAAAAACTATGTCAATGGTTGGTTCCTCGACCAAAGGGCTTAACTCCTTGCCCCACCTTATTTGGAATTGAAATTTTAGTCGATCCCATTTTCGGCAGGGGGCTTGAAAAACAGATTTATTATCACGGATTATATGAGAGTGGCACTTTGTCCATCCTGAAGAAATTTCTACGCATAGGAGATAAATTCCTCGATATCGGGGCGAATATTGGTTGGATTTCTTGTGTCGTTTCGCGTTTTGTCGGGAAAACGGGACAAGTTTATGCCTTTGAACCGCATTGTAAGACCTTCAAAATTTTGGAAAATAACATCAAAATAAATGATCTCAACAATATCTCAACATTTGATGTCGCATTAGGTTCCAAGATATCGAGGGGTCTCATTCATACTAATCATGAAATCGGACGAGGTGGAGCGTCCTTACTTCCTCCCGATAACAGAGGTGAGGATCTCACTCAGAGAGTGGAAATTACTACCGTTGACACATTAATCGAAAACAACCAGTTAGATATCCCTCATGTTATAAAAATTGATGTAGAGGGATACGAGCTAGAGGTGTTGAAGGGTGCAATCAATTTACTTAGCGGTCCGAATGCGCCAATTTTAATTATAGAGTATAGTCGCTACCATGCTCAACATGGTGGGAATACACACGATATCTATAGATTTATTCATTCCCTGAAAAAATACTCAATTTACAAACTAAAATACAGTAAGGAAATACCGTCTGATCTTGTGGAAGTTTTTGAAGAAAAAGACTTACCACGTCACGATAACTTGTTTTGTTTTCTCGATAAGCATTTAAATAAATGAGTCCACTATTCTATTTCGCCTAACATGAGTTTCGATCCTAAACAATATTGGGAAGCGCGCCACAACCGAACGTGTGCTCTGGAAGGAGTCGGCAGTGAAGGCCGGAGCCAGGCCTGGAACGATTATTTTTATAAAACAAAAGTGCGCGCATTCAATAAAACGTTAAAAAAAATGGGACTCAACCTGACGGGATGTAAGGTACTTGATATCGGTACGGGTGTGGGCTTTTGGGTTGATTTCCTGCTGCAAAGAGGCGCCGCTGCCATAGACGGAATCGATATAGCAGCCAACGCGATTGAATTTTGTCACAAAAAATATGCAGTGCATCAGAATGTAAGGTTTTTTAAAGGCGACATCAGTGATGATGTTTTCGCCTCGGAAGCCTTCTCAGAAAAGTATGATCTGGTCACGGCTTTTGATGTCTTTTACCATATTACCGATGAACCGAAATTTCGCAAAGCCATAAAAAATGTTTCCTCGGTTTTGAAACCGGGCGGATATTTTTTTCTGTCAGATGTCTTTGCAAAACTGACGCTCTCTCCGCATGAGCATGTTGTTTGGCGCAGCTTGAGTGACTATGAAGGCGATCTAGAAAATTGTGACCTTAATCGGGTCTCTCTAACACCCGTCACCTTTTTTTTAATGCCCCCGGTTGACGCCAGCGGGTTTACACGTAAAATACTTAAAGTTCTTTATTATGGGATCACAGTCAGATTCACTTTAAAAACGAAAAATACTTCTCTGTTCGCAAAACGTTATCTTGCCATTTTGAATTTTCTCGATTCGCTCATAACATCGCTGCATCCGGTTAGAGGTTTTACAAAACTGCTCGTCGCACAAAAGAAACTTCTGTGATTAAAAAGTTAAAACAACTCACCCAACACTCCGCTATTTATGGCGCTGCAAACGTCTTAAATAGAACACTTGCTTTTCTGCTGCTTCCTTTATATACATCTTATCTAACCACTTCAGATTATGGTATTCTGGAGATTTTTGTCGTATCGCTCAACTTTCTCATCATATTTTTACCTTTGGGCTTGAATTCGGCTGTTTTTGCATTTGTGCTCTACAGCAATGAACAAGACCCCCAGAAAGTCATTTCGAGCTCATTTCATTTTCTCTTTTTCTTCGCCGGCCTGGGTTCTTTTCTTCTCTACACCTTCAGTCCCAACTTGTCTTTCTTGATCTTTGCAAATAGCGCTTTGGTCACGCCATTTCAAATTATTTCAATCACTGTTTTTTTTGAATGCCTGGGACTCATCCCTTTAGCGAAGCTGCGAATAGAAAATAGAGCGACGACTTATGCGGTTTTAAATACCTCGAAGTTTACTTTAAATTTGCTTCTTAATATTTATTTTGTGGTTTATGCAAATGCAGGTATCGAAGGCATCTTAAAAGCCGGGATGATAAGCGCCGGTCTCACGACGTTTTTAGGCCTATTTTTCATCATAAAGGATTTGAAGATACGGTTTTCCTGGAGTCTATTAAGAGATATGTTGAAATTTGGGGCGCCTTTAGTTCCTTCCGGGATTGCCATTAGCATATTAACCCTGTCAGACCGATATTTCTTAAAATATTTATCTACGCTAAATGAGCTGGGATTATATTCTTTCGGATATCGATTCGGTATGATCCTGACCTTTTTAACTGCGGCCTTTCAAACAGCCTGGCCGACTTTTTTATTTTCGATTGCCAAAGAAGAAAACGCGAAAAGTATCTATGCAAAGCTCTTGACCTATTACGTGGCGTTGCTTTTTTTCTTGTTTCTTCTCATCGCTATTTTATCGAAAGACGTCATAAAGTTCATATCGACACCGCAATATCATTCTGCTTATAAAGTAGTTCCTTTGATCCTGCTATCCTACATTTGTTATGGCGTTTATTATATGACCGCTATTGGAGTGAACCTCAAAAGAAAAACGCATTTCCTGCCGTTAATCATTGGCGCAGCAGCGGCGCTAAACTTGTTATTAAACTATTTGTTTATCCCCAAATACGGCATGATGGGAGCCGCGGCTGCTACGTTTATTTGTTATTTTCTTATGGTCATCGGTACCAGCAAATTATCGCTCTATTATTATTATATTCGTTATGAGCTTGATAGAATTGTCAAAGTAGCCTTTGTTGCTTTTGTCATCTATTTCTCGAGTTTTTTCATTCAAATAAAAGAGGTGGTACTCGCAATTGTGCTTAAATTGCTTTTGATATCTCTGTATCCTTTTCTGCTATATTTGATGAAATTTTATCAAGCGCAGGAAATCGCAAACTTCAAAAATCTATACAAAAAAATCTTAAATAGTGACTGAACGAACGCAGAGTGCACGTAGAACGCAGAGAAAAACGAGAGAAATGATTATGCATGAGAACGCGTGGTCAACAAATTGCAAAAGTAAATTAACAACTCTGCGTATCTCTGCGAACTTTGCATCTCTGCGTTAAGATAAAATTTATATTCGGGAATAGATGGTTTAAAAAAAATGAAACTAAAAATAATGAACGTCGTCGGAGCGCGTCCGAATTTCATGAAGATCGCTCCGATTATGGATGAAATGGCGAAGCGGCGCAGATTCGAGATCACGTTGCTGCACACCGGTCAGCACTATGACGCAAGTATGTCCAAATCCTTTTTTGATGATTTGGGAATTCCGAAACCCGATATTTCCTTAGGAGTTGGCTCGGGCAATCACGGCGAGCAGACCGGCAAAATCATGATCGAGTTCGAGAAAGTCGTTATGCGTGAGAAACCGGATCTGGTCATTGTTGTCGGCGATGTCAACTCCACCATTGCCTGCGGACTCGTTGCTGTTAAGCACGGCATCCGACTCGCACATGTTGAGGCCGGTCTTCGCAGTTTTGATCGCAGCATGCCGGAGGAAATCAACCGGATTTTAACAGACCAGATCGCAGATGTCCTTTTCATTACGGAAAAATCCGCTGAGGCAAATTTACTCAGGGAGGGCATTGATAAAGAAAAAGTTCATTTTGTCGGAAATGTGATGATCGATACTCTCATGCGGCACTTGAATTTAGCTCAGGAATCAACAATACTGGATGACTTGAATGTCGAGCCGCAATCATTCTCAGTCCTGACCTTGCACCGTCCCAGTAATGTTGACTCCGAAGAAAACTTTACTGATATTTTCTCTGCTTTACAGGAGCTTCAAACTCATCTTCCTATCGTGTTTCCGGTGCATCCTCGCACCAAAAAACGTCTGGGCGAATTTGGCTTCCATAAAAGCTTTGCAGAAACGCCGCATCTTTTTGTTGTCGAGCCGTTAGGATATTTGGATTTTCTTAAACTCCTTTCTGAGGCACAGTTTGTGTTAACGGATTCCGGCGGCATACAAGAGGAAACCACTGTCTTGGGCGTTCCGTGCCTTACCATTCGCGAAAACACCGAGCGGCCGATTACTGTGGAGGTGGGGACCAATACCATCGTGGGTTGTCACGCCAACCGGATCCTTTCCGAAAGCGAGAAAATTTTGCGTGGTCAAACTAAAAAAGGTCGCCGGCCAGAGTTATGGGATGGCAAAGCAGCCCAGAGAATCGTCGACGTCTTATTGAAGCTCAACAATTGACTTGAAAAAGGTAGAAAAACTTAGTATAGTTATTTCAATTTGTAATACATTTAAAGGTAACCAATCACCGGGGATATCAAAGAGTTGGCATATTTTTGACAGGATAACAGGATTCTCAATATGTACAGGATTTCATTTTCAAGAATG
>JBHHWX010000264.1:0-8338 GCA_046756745.1 bacterium
CAAATCACAAAATTCTCACTCACCCACTTTCACACCAAATCTAACACCAAAACCCCAACCGCAAGCCTTTTCTGTCATTCTGTCATATAATCATGTAGCGACTATAAACCCCTCACAATCCGCAATCCCATCCTGATCTAACACAATCTTATACAGACCCACAGCCGCGCCAACCCCAGGAAATAGCTCCGTAGGACTTAGAATAAAATCCAGCAACCGCTCGCCTCCGTACACATACCGGCCCTCGTGCCCATTCCCTCCCGTCACTGCGCTATTATAAAACGCACCCGAATACCCACTACTCATTACTGAGCTGGTTGTTTTATAGCGTTGATATGTGCTAATTGTCCCCAATCGATCCGCATTCACCCAACACAAAACCGGCAAAGGATTTCCACTTGAATCTGTAGCGACATACTCATTCGTATTATTGATCTCGACGCTGCGCTCGATGCTGTACACACCGCCGAAATAGCTGCTTTCAAACTCGAAATTCTCCCCCGTAATCCGGTAGCCATCGACCCGGTATTTATCCGAAATATATTGCCGCTCAATCCAATCCCGCGTGCGATTACTGCTATCGTAAATCAGGCTGTTTTTGGTCACGAACTTGACATCGACTTTCAGCGTGTTGCTCTCGATAACCGGCTCGACCACGATAAAAGCATTAAGCGCATTAAGCGCCAGGTTGAACAAACTCCACCAGGTCAAATTATAAGATTCGTTATTGTCGTCTTCCTTGAATGTCCAATCGACAGCCGAGCTAATTGAGTCAGTGTAAGGCTTTGAATCCCCCCGGTGAATGACCACGATGTCATCGTCGTTGAACTGCTTAATCACCGGCAGTATGCTCTTAATCGTATAATAAACCTGGTTATGCTTGCCAGACAACCCGCCTAACATATTCCCCAGGCTGAAGGCAAAACGATCCGGCGCGCCAAAATTCACTAAATCGCCGTTCAGCCGGATTTCATCGAGCACACATGCGCCTTGCGCAATCGCGAAATTCCACAGCGTCGAATTCAGCGTATAAAAAAGCCCCTGGTTTTTCAGGTCAGCGTAAAATTTACTGTGGATCGATTGCAGGATGTAGCTGTATGTATTCTTTTTTTCGTCATAATTATAGTTGTTGTCATGCATATAAACTGCGAAAAGCGTCCCGTCCCAATACGCCGCGATCCAATCCTGTTCACCAACATCGCCCTCATAAGGCAGTAACGCATGAGTCCTCAGCCGCAAGTCCCCGGCCTGGTTAATGCGCTCATCGCCTAACGTCATTTCCAGGCTCACGTCCCGGATGATCGTCGCAATGTCCGTGCTCGGCGATGTTTGGATCGCGCCCGTATTATTCGTAGTGAAATGTCTGAACGTCAGCGCCATCTAAAACGTCCTCCGCGCCTCGGTGCGTTGAAATTTCGGAAATTCTTTCCTGAAAAATTTGATCGCATCCAGCTCACTCCGTATCTCGATCCGCACATTCTCCACCGCCGCAGCGATCCGCTCGCCCAATGCCTCGAAATCCGCCTGGCTCGCACCTGGCCCGCCTCCGGAAATTTGCAGCTTCGGAATCAACTGCGCCATAAAATCCGCCCCGCGCCGGTCGAGCGGAATAATCGCCTCCGGCCCGCGCTCGAAAACCTCCGCAATCGTCGGCTGCAAACCGATCCCGCCCTCGCCGAGCTTCGACAGGCCGGAAATCACTGCTTTGACAGTCGCGATCAGGGCCGGAACTGCGCCTAAGCCGAGCGCAATGCCAACCGGCCCTTTGGAAGCGAACCAGGCAAATAATTTCGCCGCAATCGAGCCAATCGTCTTGCCGATACTCACCAGCGTCGCCGCCGCCTCTTTCGCCATCGCTGCGAGCGAAATTGCAAGCCGTTTGCCGGTTTCCGTTTGCGTAGTCACTGTCTTTTTGATCTCGCCAAAAATCCAGGCTTTTAGCATGTCGGCAACCGTCCCCAAAAAAGCGGCTTTCATACTCTCCCAAATCGCCTCGCGTTTTTCTTTTGCGCTCTTTTCTTTGTCCAAAATCGTCCCGAAAAACGCATCGTATCCCGCCTCTAAAGTCGCAATTCCAAGCTGATTCCGCGCCAGGAAATCCGTCCACAAATCTTCCTCAAGTTGCTTTCTTTCTGCATGTTCGCGGCGCTTGATTTCCAGAATACTCTCCGATAATTGCGCTTCCTGCAAAACTGTAAACTCCGCCCCCGGAATCGTATCCGGAAATCGCCCCTCAATCTCAAAAGTCGCCAGCGTCCGCTCGCGCCGTGTCGTCGTCGTTTTCGGTTTTTCATCGACAGCCTTAATCAGGGCAATTTGCCTTTCAAGCTCCTCAATTTCCTTTTTGATTTGTTCACGCCGAATAGAGGAAGCTTTCGCAAATCGCCCGCCCGGCCCTTCAAGTCCCTCGCCGGAAGCAAGCTTTCTAAGTTCCAGGTTCAATGCGGCAATCTGTGCTTTAAGTTGATCGACATTGAACCCGCGCACCTCCGAGCGGAATCCTGCCATACTCGAAGTCGCCGCCTTTGCTTCCGAGCTAAAAATCCCGAACAAGCTGCCAGCAACCGTTAGTCCGGTAATGACCCAACCCACCGGCCCCAAAGCAGGCAAAAGCGCCTGAATCGCACCCCTGAGAAACCATATCGCCGTCGTCGCTATGCCTATAGCCAGCCCCATCCTTTGCGCTGCCGGACTCATGTCGATAAACCAGCCCAAAACCTGCTTGCCTATCCTTATAAGTGGAACAATAGCAATTTTGATAACATCCCCCAAAACCTCCTTAAAATCACCCCACAGATTCGTAAATTGTTGCAATTCTCCCGCCCCCGTTTGTGCAAGCGCCTCCGCCTGTCCACCGATTTTGCTATTCAACTCGGCCATAATTGTGTTGAGATCACCCGACTTAATCGCCGCCTGGTCGAGGCCCTTAATATACCGGCTAATCATGCCCGTACTGCCATTGAAAACGTCGGCCATAACACGCGCAGCCGAGGCCAAATCCGTCCCCATTAGAGCGGCTAAATTCTGCGCCTGTTTCGATGCTTCTTTGGTCTGTTCTATGTTCAAACCCATCGCATGAAGCTGCGCCATAATCTCGATAGTCGCCTCATCCCCGAAAGTCGTAACCTTTTGCCTTTCAGCCGCAAACTGTTTTAATGTCTTTATGTTCTCCTGTGTTAAATTATTCGTTGCTTTGAGCGCAGCGGCTAATTTCTTTTCGGCCTGCTCTTGCTGATTTGAAAACTCAACCAACTCTTTCAAAGGCGCTGCCAACCGCCTGAATCCCTCGAACACAAAAAACGCATTGCGCCCAAAATCGCCGATCTTCTGAAACGAGCTTTTTGCCTGGCTCTCCGCTTTCTTGATCGCCCCGGAAACCTGGCTGAGCGAAACCTTCGCCTCCTTCCCATCGACCACAACCTTAAAAAACAAGTCATTCAATCTTGTCGCCATAATACTTACCGTATAAGTCCGTGTTTGTTCTTGTCAGTCTATAAAAAAAGCCCCGATTCCTCGAGGCTAATCTTCTTTTCCCGTCTCATGTATATAATGCCCGATCCCAAGCCAGGTATAAACCTCTAAAATCGGCACATTCCATTTGATCCACTCGGCTTTTTCAATATCGCCGCTTGACACATTATATAATATCAATTCATAAGGGTATCTTCTTCCGGTCTCATCCGGGGAACGAAACGGGAAATTAAACTGTCGAACAATTTCTGGAATCTGTCTTTCAGTCCAGGATTTAAGAGCAAAAAATCCTCGATCACCTCCCACATTGTATCGAGCGGCTCATCTTCCCATTTGACCTTATCTATTTCCTGCCCTCTCAAGACAATCCGCATGAATTCCAGCGGCTTTTCAGAGACCAGGTTGCCGATCACGCTGATAAAGTTCATGTCCAGCTTGATTTCAAAGCCTGCGAGCAATTTGCCAAACGCCATAAATTGCCCAATCGTCAACGGCTTTTGCTCCAATTCTATCCCCTGAATCTTGTATTTTTTCAACTTCATACGTCGCCCTTTCATTTATCTGTGAATGATGATAACTCCCCAAATTCCAACTGCGCATTATCGACAACCAAATCCGCAACCGAATTGAACCCGGTCACCTTTACCCTGATCTTCGTAAAAATCGCTGTCGGCGAAATCAGTTTCGCAAGAGAAACTCGCCTTTGTTCCCAGGCCTCGAATGATTCTACCTGAAGGTGAGACTCAATCAGAGTACTACTCTCATCTAAAAGCTCGATCCAGATTTCACACGTCGCAGGCGCGTTCGCATTTTCCTTGATATAAGCCGAAAAAGTAATCCACAAAGGCCGCGTATCCACAACCGGCGCCGTCACATCGTAATACAAATAATCGCCGGTATCGACCACTATGATACGCTGCGCATTCCCTCCACCTGTCAAAAATGAAGTCGTCAAATTCTTCGTCGTAATCCCGACCTGCGCCCAGCCGTCCGCGATCCCGTCGCTATCGCCATCGGTCTCGAATTTCCCATCTGCGCCGATCAAATTCGTCTTGAGTACAACATCCGCGTCCGTCTGTGTCCGCCCACTGATCTTCACCCTGTGCGGCTCTTTCCCATAGCTTCGAACGAACTCATGCACAATATTCATATTGCTCAATTCGAGTAAACTCTCCAGACCAACGACGTAAATCTTTTGCGCCGTTGCCTCGCGCGTCGCCAGCCCGTCCAAAAGCGCCTGATCTGAATTCACAAGCACCGCATCGAAATCATACACCGTAAACAGCTTTTTCAAAGAACCGTCTAACTTCTCAACAACATTTCCCTTCGCGTTAAGCTGAATATCCTGGATATACCCGGCCCTGAGATACCCATTCGTCGCATCCCAAAAAGTTAATTGGCCAGGCCCGGAATATATCCTCAAATCATTCGCCATCTCAACCTCTTATTCCCCTCCTCGGAGGGGTTAGGGGTGGGTTCTTATTCCCCCTTTGAAGGGGGTTAGGGGGATGTTCTTAAACCGGCGCAGCACACCAATCATCTGCGTGCAAAGTTGCGCGCCCGCCCATAACCCGAATCGTGTGCGGCTCGCCAGGCTTGAACCCGCGCTTGACCTCCATTTTCAGGAAAATACCGGAAACCTTATACGTTTTGGTATCCACTCCGGTCACACGCACATAAGCCTTTGCCGTGCGATACGTCTTTATCGCCTCGATAGTCGGATCGTCGCTCTGAACAAGCTCGAATACAATTGTGCCCTTACCGGAGAGCTGAACCTCATTCTGGTCAGATAGCTCCGCCGCGGCTGGTTCCCAATTGATTTCCGCGTTGGCATTCATGAATCCCGCGTCAGTCCAGACCGTATCGTCCGGCGAAAGCTCGATCTTAGTCGCAGGGCCGGAATAGATTTTCGTCGCATCGGCTGCCATTTTTCTTACCTGTTTAAGTTAAATATTGCAAATTTATCGATGTCAAAATCAGCTAATTTGTAACGGATATAAACCAACTTTTCACCACTCAATTTCTCGACCAGGCGCGCTAATTTTAGCATATCCACATTGATCGCACCGTTTTTGTTTTTACTGTGAAAAGCCCAGGCCATCGGCTCGCTTTTCCCTTCCGGTATTTCGCTAAAATTATGCGGCGATAGCGTCGTCACGTTGCCAGCCTCATCTCTGACTTTCAATTCAGCACTCGCGGCAACATCTTCAGAGTAAATTTGTACTTTATCGACAGGGCTTGACGTCGGAGCCGTACCGTTTTGAAGTGCGAAAACAGAATTCGCACTCGCGCCAAATCCACTAAATGCCGTACCGATTCCTAAATTTCCTTGATCATCCCAGCGTCCAATTCTTGTTGCCGTTGTATCATCCGAAGTATAAATATCGACAACTCCACCGCGCCCTCCCGATCCTCCGTTATAAGTTGCAATTAAATTACTCGCCCCTCCGTATGTATTGATAATTGTCCGAATCCCCAGGCTACCGGCATTTCTGGCTATTCTCACACCATCCTGCAAAAGACTTGTCGATGCGCTGGGAGTGACAATAAAATTATTTTGAGTATCGTAGCCAATTCCTGAAATAAATTTAAACTTGTTTTCTGTGAAAACAGTGTTTGAATCTGACAATGAAGGCTCTCCCCCATAATCCTTATTCGTTATGTTTCGGATGATGTTGAACGCGATAAGTGTAGAATCCCCACCTCCTACGGAGCGTTGTATGCCAAAAGATGTTCTATTTTTTCCCAAGATGATATTGTTAGTTATGATATTGTTTCGCCCTAAATCCATGCGAATGCCAGCCGTCGCACAGCTATCTATAATATTTCTGGAAAAAATGTTGTTTTCTGGTATAGGCGCTGCTGCGTTTAGTGCAAGCAGTTTTAAGCCAAATCCATTATTATAAAAACGGCTATCGACAACACTATTACCACTCGATATATAGATCTCCACTCCCACACCCGCGCAATTTTTGAATAACGATTTGCTTATGTTGATATTTGTTGATCCATTGCCAATCTCGATTCCATGACCTGCACCGGTGCTTGAATAATCATGAGAATAAAAATTATGTACATAACCGTCTTGAGATGCAGAAATTCCATAACCCATGACTGCATTACCCGCTTCACAATTCCAAAGCTCAAAATCTTGAGAATTTATTATACCCCCTATCGCATTCGTTCCCCCGATAGTTTTGCCATCAATAATAAAATCTGACATCGTAAAACTGCTACATGCTTCCACTATAAATACTTGAGCACCCGTACCCGTTATTTTACTGCCATTCCAAAATATATTAAAATCCTTTTTGCCTTTGATAATGAGCGTATCCGTTCCAACATCAAAAACTTTCCCTTTTGGTAAATGTATATTTCTGAATGTTCCCGGTAAAGTTTCCAACACAGTTGCAGTAATATCATTACTCAAAAAGACTGTGGTCGAATCGGATGTAATTATAAATTTTGCCCGCAAACTATCCGCCGCAAACTTTTTTCCCTGCCCAAAAACCATGCAAGGCAAAAGCAAAGTACCAAGTACTAAGCACCAAATTTCTTTTCTCATCTTACCAATCCTGCGCAAAAGTTGTTTTATCAGGCGTAACCGTACCGTCCGGCACATGTCCATCATCTCCGGCAAAACTGTGCTTGATGAATGGCACACTGACCAGACTATCAACCAAAACAGTCCCGATCACCTGGTCGGTCAAATCGATATACCAAATTTCATTCGCATCGAAAGTAAAATCCCCAACCTTCGTGCTATAAAAAGGACTTGCCGATTGCCAATTATAAAGCTCAACCGTCTCCGTCCCGGTCGTCCCTTTCAACAAAATCGCATTTCGCATAATCTTCCTCTTGTTCCCCCTTTGAAGGGGGATTCAGGGGGATGTCTTTCTATTTACTGAAAACTAAACACTGAACACCGATTACTCAATCACCATCCCCGTCTTGGTCGTTACGATCTCCTGCACCTGCTTACCCGTCTGTCCTTTCAGCTCGATAACATGCGGCTCGCCTTCCTTTTGCCCCCGTTTCAATACGACTTTCACAAATGTATCGAACAGCACGAATTTCACTCCCAAATCAAACTCCGGTATCACCTCGATTTGTTGCGGTATCCGGATCCGCGCTTTTAGCGCAGTGAATTGCGATGTATCGGTCTGAACCAGGGCCGCATTGAACTCATAAAAATCCGTTAAAGGTATCTCGTTGCCATCGCTGCCGGTTAGAAAATTCTGCTCGCGCGTTATCTGGCAATTCTCCATATAGCCAACCAAAAGCGGCCCGTTCGTTGCGTCCGATAATTGAACCGTTGCCGGCCCGTGGTAAAGCGTTTCAGCCATTGATTCCCGCCTTGACCAAATGTAAAACAATCGTGATGATCACAGAAACCGAACCGGAAATCAAGGCAACCTTGACCTTGATATTGCTCATTTCCTTGTTAATCGCTTCGAGCTTATCAAATGTCTTTTCCTGCATCTGCATCAGATCGCGCATCGTCACCCGCCCGCCGTTTGCATTACTTTCCGCCATTGCCGCCCTCTTGCTTTGCCTTCAGCACATTCTTAACCGAACGCTCGCCAAACCAGAAAACCAGAACAATCAAGTTGAGTTGATGCAAATTCGCCGGAATCTCCGTCCCGTCCCAGACCAGGCTAAGCGTCGAAAACACAATCGCAACCGTCAAAACCGGCCTGATCAAAGCCCTTATCGTATCGATCATTTCGTCCTCACTGATTACTAAACACTGATTACTGATTACTGATTACTGATTACTGATTACTAATTACTAATTACTGATTACAAAACATAAGCCTGCTTGCCGATAAACTCCAACCGCATCGTATTCGCCAAAATCTCATCC
>JBHHWX010000265.1:0-8300 GCA_046756745.1 bacterium
CAAAAGCGGCCGGGTTGTCAAAGCCGCAAAAGCCGCCCGGACGCCGGTCCCATCCCCCTCTCAATAATTTTATTCTGACTGCATAACCCTGTCAGGGTTAGAGTTTTTTAACCCTGACAGATTTCTTCACCTAATTTCCACGTCGTCGTAAATACGTTGGGACGTCGTAATCTCCGTTAGGGGGCGTTTCCCATTCTTTCTCAGTTACATTTTCCGATTTTTTGAAATCATCTTTAAGGCGCTTGAAAGTGGGAATCTCGCGATCGACAAATGATTGTCAGGGATTTCCAGGAAACGATTTCTCCCATTAAGCCTTGAGCTGTACTTTCCGTTGTGGTTAAAGCCTGTGGCGATGACGGTCACTCGCATCTCTTCATCCATGTGAGAGTCAATCACAGCGCCAAAGATGATGTTGGCTTCCGCGCCTGCAGCTTCGGAGACAACGGTGGTCGCATCATTGACCTCGTGTAGGGTCATGTTTTCCCCTCCGGTCACATTCACCAGCACCCCTAAAGCTCCTTGAATGGAAATATCTTCCAGAAGCGGACTGGCAATAGCGAGCTGCGCAGCCTCGCATGCACGATGTTCGCCTGTCGCAATGCCGGAGCTCATGAGCGCATCTCCCATCTCAGCCATGACCGTTCTGACGTCCGAGAAATCCAAATTGATCAACCCCGGAATAGCGATCAGATCCGATATGCCTTTTGTGGCTTGCAATAAAACATCGTCTGCTAATTGAAAAGCCGAATTCAACGGCGTATCTTTCGGGACAACCGAAAGCAGCCTTTGATTTGGGATGACGATCAGGGTGTCGACGCATTCTTTGAGCTCGGCAATTCCCGCTTCGGCGCGCCGTGTTCTTTTCGGTCCTTCGAACAGAAACGGTTTCGTAATGATCCCCACGGTCAGGGCGCCCAGGTCTTTTGCAATTTCAGCAACGACCGGCGCTGCACCCGTTCCCGTACCCCCTCCCATTCCGGCGGTCACAAAAATCATATCGGCGTCCGCTAACGCTTCGTACACCGACTCTTTATCTTCCTCGATAGCCTTTCTGCCAACATCGGGATTGGCACCCGCACCCAAACCTTTGGTGAGGTTGCGCCCGATCTGTACCCGGCATGTGGCTTTGCAATTGTCGAGCGCCTGTAAATCCGTGTTTAATGCAATAAAGTCGACTCCGCTCAAGTTCCCTTCAACCATGCGGTTGATGGCATTTCCTCCAGCGCCGCCAACTCCGACCACTTTCATTTTGGCTGTCAAGCCGTTGTGTCTCTCGTCGAATTCGAAGCGTAAATTCATGGCACTTCTCCTAAGCTAATACGGTTATTATTCGAAATATTTGATGTAGGGCATAGGGCATAGGGCATTCTGGATTCTGAATCTTCTAAATTCTCTATTCTCATGCCCTATCTCCTTATTCCCCTCTACCCTCTACCCTCTACCCTCTACCCTCTACCCTCATACCCCCCACTCAATGCGTAGATCGTTGTTGTATGCTGCTATACCATCGACGCATGCGGTTTAGCACCCAGGCAAATAAACCTTGTTCATCGTGACCGAACAGATCGCCGACTTCATATTTGTGATGTATGCCGTAATGGACAAGCCCGACACCGGTGGCGTAAATCGGACTTTGCACCAAATCCGTTAAGCCGCTGAACCTTTCCGGGACGCCTAACTTGACCGGCATTTCGAATATGTCTTCGGCAAGCTCCACGGTTCCTCTCAAAAGAGAGCCGCCGCCGGTCAAGACCAGTCCGGAAGTCATCAGGTGGACGTAGTTCGATTTCTTAATCTCGCGATAAGCCAGGCTCAAGGTCTCTTCCATGCGGGGTTGGATGATCTCGACCAAATAGGCCTTGGAAATGCGTCTTGGCGACCTCCCTCCGACGTCCGGGACTTCGATAAATTCATCACAGTCGGTATCTTTATGAATGGCGCAGCCGTGTTCGATCTTAATCTGCTCAGCCTGATCCATCGGGGTGCGTAAACCGATTGCGATGTCATTGGTCACATTTTTACCGCCCAACCCGACAACAGATGTGTGCCGAACGCACCCTTCAAAGAACATCGCGATATCCGTGGTCCCGCCGCCGAGGTCCATCACGATGACTCCGAGCTCTTTTTCATCGTTATCCAAAACAGCATAACTCGACGCCAGCGGTTCCAACACCAAATCCATAACTTGCATGTCGGCGCGAGCGATACTGCGGTAAATGTTTTGGGCCGATGTGATCGCCCCGGTGACAATATGAACTTTGGCTTCCAGTCGCACACCGGACATACCGACTGGATCCTTGATACCGTGCTGGTCGTCAACCGTGAATTCTTGCGGCAAAATGTGCAAGATTTCCCGGTCGATGGGAAGGGCCAGGGCTTTTGCGGCATCGATGACACGCCGCACATCCCCTTGGGTAATTTCATGATTCTGTCCGGCAACCGCAACCACTCCACGGCCATTGATGCTGCGAATATGGTCGCCGGCGATACCTGCAAACACTTCGTTGACTTCGACGCCAGCCGTGCGTTCTGCTTCTTCCATTGCGTTTTGGATGGATCGGACGGTTTTGTCCAAATTCACCACGACCCCCCGTCTTAACCCGTTGGAAGGACTGGTCCCGACGCCGATGATGGTCGGCTCATTGTTGCCGTTAACTTCGGCAATAATGGCGCCAATTTTCGTTGTGCCAATGTCCAGTCCGGCAATGTAGTCTGACATACTGCTTGCCCTCTCCTTTGAAGCTTCTGTTGAGACTCTAAGTTGTGGCTTCTTTAATGATAACTTGATTCTTAAATCTTAAATCGAAATACTCGATCCCTGAAAAATTATGTTTGTTTTGAATGATATGGTAGACTTTTAAAAAGTGGGCTCCTTTTTTAGTAAAATTTCCTTCTCCAACAAAGACCGGAATGGCTTTGTCGTTGAGCGTAAAATAAATCCCAATTTTTTCGGAATAGGAAACCTCCGAGATTATCGTGTATAATGTAAAATTGTTGGTTTTGATGCTTTTGAGAAAATCCACAACTTTGATGAATTCCGAATCGGGATTTTCGCTAAAATCAATACTCGAAATCACCGGATAGTCATGAAGCGCCTGAATTCCGCATTCCGGAAGCTTGTTGCCGCAATCGTCGATAGCCGCCAGCTCCGAACTGTTGAGTACTGCAAGCGGCTTTTTTTCTGTCACCTCGATCACAAGACTCGAGGGTAACCTCCGGCGCACCTTCACCTTGTCAACAAACTCATGTTTTTTGACCCTCGCGGATATCGCCGAGCCGTCGATTTCAAAAATATTTTTCATAAAATCAACCTTCGCCAGCGAGCGGATTTCTTCCTCTGAAATAAAACGAGCGCCTTCTACCCGAACGGATTTTATCAGGAAGATCTCATCCTCATGAATCCAATCGGCTGCAAACAGCGCTCCTAATATCCCGGTTGTGAGAACAAGAAATATCCAGCCGGTTTTCCGCGCTGAATGATTCTTCTCACGCGTCAAAGTCGAATCGTATTTTGAATAAGCGCGCATAGCCTCATGGTAGTTTTAAGTCCCCCTCTCCCAAAAGGAGAGGGGGACTTTGGGGGTTGAACAATTTTTTGACTATTCAGTATTTAGGTATTAACGACTAATGTAACTTTCAAGAAACTTGACTTTTTTAAAGTTGTCATTCCCGAAATCTTTTATCGGGAATCCATGGTTTAATACCAAACTGGATGCCCGATTAAAACATTCGGGCATGACACGGTGTAGATGTTTATGTTTCACATATAAAATCAGGTTCGTCGTTTTTACGAATCTCTGACACTATTCAGGCGTGAGAAGCTTCGGAATGCAAAACTTTAGTTTTGCACTGTTTCTATGAAAGTTGCAACGCTAAAGCGTTGCACTCCGATACCAAAGACTGAATAGTTACCTATTACCTATTGGCCTCTCTCAATCAGCGTCTCAATCGCATCTACGATGGTTGCAGCCGCTTCTGGTTTGCCCAATTTCCGAGCGGCTCGCGCCATGGACTCCCTTTGTTGTGAATCTGAGACTAAAGTGGTTATCTTTTCTATTAAAAGAGACTCCGATAAATTTTCTTCGTAAACAGTCCAGGCTGCGCCGGCTTTTTCCAAACTCTTCGCGTTGAAATCTTGATGCCCGGCTGTTGCGTATGGATAAGGAATCAAAATCGATGGCAGTCCGCATGCTGTAATCTCGGATAGGGTAGAAGCGCCGGCGCGGCAAACGACGAAATCTGCAACCGCGTAGGCCGAGGGCATGTCATAAATGAATGGGTGAACCGATACCCGGTGTTCATAATTTTGGCATGTCCTGTTAATTCGTTCATAATCTCGATTCCCGGTTGCCCAAAGAATCTGCAATTCACCTATTGCGAGAGCTTTTTCAAGGCAATTTAAAACGACAGAATTGATAGCGTGTGCACCCTGGCTGCCGCCAAAGATGAACAAAGTGATTTTATTTTTTTGCAGCCTAAACGTTTGCAAGGCCGAAATTTTGTTTCTGTTTCCAAGCTCTCCGCGAATCGGATTCCCGCTGATAAAGGCTTTTTTATATTTTTTAAAATAGTTCAACGAATCCTCGTAAGTGACATGGATTTGGTCGACCCATTTTCCCAGGGTACGATTGACTAATCCCGGGTAGCTGTTTTGCTCCTGAATAATCGTGGGGATTCTCAGAATGAGCGCCGCCAACAAAGCCGGGCCGCTGACATAACCGCCCGTGCCAATCACGGCCTGTGGCTTGAATTTTGAAAAAAAATATCCACTTTGTATGACGCTCACAAACAATCTTAACGGGAACAGGATGTTTGCCAGAGTTAACTTTCTCTGTAAGCCCCTGATCCACACTTTTTTAAAGGTGTAAGGCAAATCTGGCAGCACCTGATTTTCTATTCCGTATGACGTACCCACAAACATAATTTCAGATTGTCCTCTTTTTTGAATTTCTTCTGCCAACGAAATTCCCGGATACAAATGGCCGCCGGTGCCTCCTCCGGCGATGACTATTCTGATCTCAGGACGAGCCATAGCGCTTAAAATGACCGCCTCTGCGATAGGCATTATTGACCGGATGAAAGCTTCTGCTTTGTTTGATTTGACTCGAAATATTTAATAAAACGCCCATTGCAAACAGTGTCGCCATCATTGCTGAGCCTCCGTAGCTGATCAAGGGCATCGGGATGCCGGTGGTCGGGAGCAGATTCGTGACGACCCCGGCGTTTGCAATTAAGTAAACGGCGATGTTCAAAACGATGCCGATTGCGAGCAATCGAGCTTGACGCCCCGGCGCCTGCATGGCAATGTTGAATCCGCGCCAGATGAGCAAAAGAAACAGAATCAGAATCCCGAGGGTTCCGATGATGCCCAGCTCTTCACCCACGATTGAATAGATGAAGTCGGTGTACGGATCCGGCAGAAAATGGTATTTTTGTCTGCCACTGCCAAGCCCGATCCCGAAGAAGCTGCCGTTGCCTAACGCGATCAGCGATTGCTGAATTTGCCATGAGATTTCCTCGCCTTTTATGGAGGACACGTATTGCAGCAAACGGTTTCTTTGATATTCGTTGTGTTTTAAAATCAGAATAAAAACCGGTATTGACGCCATGCCCAAAAAAAGCAGGTGACGCAGCCTTTCGCCTGCCAGAAAAATGAGCGTCAGCGCAATGACGACCATGAGTCCAGCGGTCCCGATATCGGGCTGCAGCATCACCGGCACAACAATGACGCCGATAACAGCAAGGGTTTTGAGAAACACATTCTCGCTGCCTTTTTTCCTCAAATCCAGTTTCCCGAGCCATTGACTCAAAAATAAAATCAATGCGATACGTGCAAAGTCCGAAGGCTGGAATCGTAGGGCGCCGAAAACGATCCAGCGGCGGCTGCCACGTATGGCTTCCACGAGCGGTGTAAACAAGATCAGCAGAGCCAACAAGCTTAAGAGCAGCAAATACGGCGAAATTTTCAGCCAAAATCGATAGTCTATCTGCATGGCAACCAACATGATGAGAAACGATAACCCGACTTTGATGAGGTGATTCTCGAGATAGTGATGACTGTCGCCTGTCGCCTGTTGTGCTTTGAACGAGCTTGCGCTGTAAACCATCACGATTCCAAAAACCACCAGGATCGAAACTAAAATCAATAATGTCGTATCAAAAGGAAGCTTGTTTTTAGACATCTTTATCTTATTTTGAATGTGCTTAAGCTTAATAGAACCAGCAAAATGCCTACTATCCAAAATCTCACCACAACCGTCGGTTCTTCCCAGCCGCTGAGCTCAAAATGATGATGCAGCGGCGCCATCTTCAAAAGGCGTTTTTTCGTACGCTTATAATACAGCACCTGAATAATGACGGATAGAACTTCAGCGACAAAGACGCCTCCAATAATGATCAACAACAGCTCTTTTTTGAGTAAAATAGCTAAGGTACCGAGAGCGCTGCCCAGAGCTAATGCCCCGGTGTCGCCCATAAACACTTTTGCCGGGTGCGAATTGAACCAAAGAAAGCCGAGCGATCCCCCTACTAAAGCCGAGCTGAAAATCGTCAGCTCTCCCGCCCCAGGTAAATAAATGATGTTCAGATAATCGCTAAAATCCACCCGCCCACTGAAATAGGCGATGGCAGCCCAGGCTAAGGCTGAAATTCCGACTAAACCGATCGCCAGCCCATCCAAACCATCGGTTAAATTGACCGCGTTCGAAGTTGCCGTGATCACAAAAATCACCATGGGGATGTAGAGAATGCCAAAATCAATGACCCGATCTTTGAAAAATGGCATGGTGCTGACGGTATTGAATTCTTGAAATTGCGGCGCAAAGTAAAGTACACATCCAATGATGGCGCCGAGACTAAGCTGCCCGAGCAATTTGTATCTCGCAATCAGACCTTTGGGATACTTCTTGATTGTTTTTAAGTAGTCGTCGAGAAATCCAAAAAATCCCATCCACAGCGTTGAGAACAGAATCAAGATGATGTAAATGTTCGTGATTCTTGCCCAAAGAAGCGTTGGAATGGCAACAGACATGAGAATGATGAGCCCTCCCATTGTCGGGGTGCCGGCCTTTTTCAAGTGGGTTTGCGGGCCATCGTCCCTAATTTCCTCGCCGATTTGGTGCTCCCGAAGTTTTTTGATGATGTAGGGACCGACAATGAAACTGATGAGAAGGGCGGTGATCGCTGCCCATGCCGAACGGAAGGTAATATATCTAAAGAGATTGAATCCCGAGATATAGTCCCGCAGTGGATAGAGCAAATAATAAAACATATCGATATATTGTTAGTTAGTTTTTATAAAGTACTATATATTGTGACGAAAGTCAACAAAAATAACCGGATCACGGAAAGTGAGCAGAACTCTGACAGGGTTTAGAACCCTGTCAGAGTCGGCGCCCTCGTGCCCAATAATGCCGCCGTTCTTAAGACCCATCACTCGATCAAATGCCAAACCAAACCTCCTAGAAGCTTGGCCGAAAAGCCAAAAATCACTTCCCGAAGGCGTCTCGCCGAGGGTTTTTGGGCACAGAGTCGGAATAAACCCGCTCGGCGGGGACGCCTTCGCTAAGAAAATATATTTTTCGGCCACAGATTCTCCAGGACTTCTTCCATGCGCATACCGCGCGATCCTTTAAATAGCAGCAGGTCTCCTTCCTGCACTAGCGCTTTTAATTCCTCCGTCAATTCCGGCTTTGTTTCAAAGTGCTGTGCTCTCATTGTTCCCTTTCGTTGTCCGGCCGCTTTGACCGCCGCTGCAGCACAGGGGCCATAGGCGAAAAAGACATCGACGGCATAATTTTCTAAACTGCGTCCGATCTTCGCGTGCTCTGCCTCGGCGGATGCGCCCAATTCAAGCATGTCGCCAAAGATGAAAATCTTCTTTCCTTCACAGGGTGTGCTGTGTAATATTTCCAAAGCAGCCAGAGTCGACTCCGGGTTTGCGTTGTAGCTGTCGTTGAGAATGAGCACCCGGTTGATTTGTGTTTTCTCCATTCTTTTTGCCGGCAGCTCGACGCGCTTTAAGCTTTTTTTGATGTCGCTCATTTCAACGCCGAACTCAAGTCCCACTGCAATTGCTGCCAATGCGTTGGCCAGATTGTGGTCTCCGGGCACGTTTAAGGTGACGGTCTCCCCCTGAACCTCCATCTGAGCGCACCCCGAATCATCCGGAGGCTGTTTGGTCGCAGTCACATCCGCGTTCTCGCTGAAGCCGTAGGTCACTTTCTTTCGGATATCCCGGGCTTTTTTCGCTAACCTCGCGTCGTCTAAATTGACGAACGCCAGCCCATCCGGCTGTAAGT
>JBHHWX010000266.1:0-8198 GCA_046756745.1 bacterium
CGGGGACGGGTGCTTGAGCATTTTAAAGAGTTTTCGTTCAGACACTAATTAAGCCAGACAGGATTGTCAAGAAGTTTTTAAGGCACTACATAGTCGATCAGTTACGGGGGGGGTGTGGGTGTCAGTCAGGAATGGGTAATTCGTTGGGTGTTCACGCTTCAGCGTGTTTTTGTGCCGCCCCTCCCAGAGCAAGCTGAAGCTTGTACACCGCTCCCCACCCGTAACTGACCGCTTACGGCGCTTCTCTTGCCTTTATTTATGAAAACCGATTTCTACGTGCGGAGAACCGGAGTGGCGCCAGCGCGTTCCGCGGCTTGGATTGAGCGGCTGTGGGCGTGAAAATGATGGGAAAATATTTGGGCTGGCGCTGCGAGAAGGTCAATCACTTTTCTCGCCTCGAAAGATGCCCTCACATTTCTTGGCAAAACATTCATCTTAGCCTGCATTGCTCGGTTAGATCATTTAGAAGTTGATTTTTAGAATATTGGAAGAAATAAGATAGCAGCTTTGTTTATAATAACAACGATATGATAAACGTTTCTTTCTTCTTACCATCCTTTCCTCCTCAAATCCCCGGGTATTCGTACCCGGGGATTTTTTTGTTTTTAAATTATGAATTCTTTATTTATATTTGAAGTATCAGAAAAAGAGATGGGTTACCATAATGGGTGCTGCCCAAAAAATAGTGTTAGCATGCGTGTTGGCGTTGTTATTTCACCCGTTGCTAAGCTTGGCACAGAATCTCTCCCCGGTTGAGATTCCCGATTCCGTTCGCCTTAATATCACATTTCCAGCGGACGGCGATACAGTCATTTCCGATCGGGTCAGATATTCAGGTTCGGTTTTGCCGAATGCAAGCGTGACGGTTCATGGACAGTCAAACCGTGTGTACGGCTCCGGCGCGTTTGTGGGTACAATTGACTTGAAAGCAGGTGAGAATCGCTTTCTGTTTTCTGTACAAGATAGTCTCGGAGAATTGACTGATTCCTTGCGGGTTTATCGGACTCCTCCAAAAACATCCCTTCTTAC
Source organism: bacterium (assembly GCA_046756745.1). Classification (GTDB taxonomy): domain Bacteria; phylum Zhuqueibacterota; class Zhuqueibacteria; order Oceanimicrobiales; family Oceanimicrobiaceae; genus JBHHWX01. The sequence continues at coordinate 1,030 of JBHHWX010000266.1, forward strand.
GACACCAACCGCGCTCCTGGGGACGGAAGTGGAACCGCAGGAGGATATTTGGGTCTCTCCGGGTGATTTTTTGGAGGTAGGATTTCGCGGCAGTCCCGGCGGAAGAGCCACGTTCTCAATTCATAAGATTGCAAAGAATGTTCACATGGGGGAAATCCCGTCTCGCAGCGGGAAAGGCTTAAAAGGGCGATACAAGGGCAGCGTTGTTGTTCCGGAATTGCGAAACTATAAACCGAAGCCGGTTGAGTATAAATTGCGCGGTAAGGACGGCCGGCAAATCAAAATCAAGTCCAAAGGCAAAATTCATATCTTATCGTTAGCTTTGCCAATGATTGGAGCCACAACGGATTCAACAAATTTGGTATACACAAAACCAAACGGTGAAATATGGATGGAGCTGCCGAAAGATATTCTCCTGCAAATAATTGGCGAGCAGAAAGGTTTTCGCAAAGTGCGCTTCTCTGAAAATGTTGTCGGGTATATGGCTTTGCCGAGTCTTGAAGTTTTGCCGTTTGGCACACCGTTGCCGGTGGCATCCATTGGCAGCATCGCGACATTGTGGGATCGGGACTGGGTACAAGTACGTGTGAATATGAGCGAGCGGATACCGTTTCGATTTGAACAACGATTAGAGTCGTCATCACTGGAAGTGATTTTTTATCGTGCGCGTCAAGGGCCGCAATGGATACGCTACCCACAGAAAGACGAAACCATTCGAACCATTTTGTGCCGCCAGGAGAGCAGCGATCGCCTGGTTTTGAGAATCGATCTCAACCAAAAACAACAATGGGGTTTTTACGGACGATACGTAGGCAAACAATTTTGGCTGAACATTCGCAAAACACCGCAACTTGGGACAATGCCGGGTTCGATTTTAGACGGACTCACGATTGCAGTTGACGCAGGTCACGGTGGGGAGTTTGAAGGTGCGGTCAGTCCGACGGGTCTCTTCGAGAAGAATGTGAATTTAAACATCGCCCGGAAAGTGGGCAAACTTCTGGAAATGGAGGGTGCGCAGGTGATCATGACTCGTATGCGGGACACAACGATGACCTTGCAAAAGCGTCTCAATATCGCGCGGGCCGAGAACTCTCATATTTTTCTTTCGCTGCACAACAATTCTATCGGTGCGGCAACAAACCCGCTCAGACCGCGCGGGACCAGTATTTTTCATACGGTGCCCCAATCCGAGGTCATTGCGAAACATATTTTTAATCGCATTCTCGAGTTAGACGTGCCCCCTTTTGGGCGCGTCCTGTCAACCTATTATGTGACGCGGCAAACCGATTTGCTGTCTCTTATTGTCGAGGGTTTGTTCATGACACATCCGGAGGATGAAATGATGCTTTTAGACGAGACATTTTTGGATCAAATGGCTCATGCCGTTGTCGAGGGTGTAAAAGATTTTACTCTCGAGCTCATTCCGAAAGAGCGGCTTCTTGAATCTGAAGACTTGGCGCCTACAGAACCCGATACTTTGCAAAGGTCTCATTAATCCCTGCACAATAAATAAAGATTGTAAATTGGAAAAGGTCAAAATAATTGTAGGCAGAATGATTAACTTCTTAGAAATAATTATTTTGCCATTAAATTATTCTGTTATATCAAAACCGTTTTGGAGTTACTTGTATGGAACGATTAGAAACGTTTGATAACAAATATCCGAATCGCGATTACACGATCACCATCATCAATGATGAATTTACATCGGTCTGTCCCATGACCGGGCTGCCCGATTTCGGTACCGTTACAATAACCTATGTGCCGGATCAAACATGTTTGGAGCTGAAAGCTTTGAAATATTATTTTCTCGAATTTCGTAACGAAGGGATTTTTTATGAAGCCGTAGTTAATAAAATATTGGACGATCTGGTCGCTGCTTGCCAGCCAAAACAGATGGAGATTCTCGGTGAATTTCGTGTTCGAGGCGGAATGCGTTCCATTGTCCGGGCCGAATATCATAAGGGCGCATCATGAAAAAGGAGCGGGCAGTTGTTCTTACAAGCGGCGGCATGGATAGCGCTGTCATCCTTGCGATTGCAAAAGAAAAATACGATCTTGCTTTGCTTCATCTCAACTACGGGCAACGCACGGAGCGGCGGGAGCTGCAATCCTTTCAAAAACTTGCGAGCTTTTATAGAGTTGAGAAGACCCTCATTGTCAACGTTAAGTATCTCGCCCAAATCGGCGGGTCGAGCCTGACGGATCATAACATTGCAGTTGCTGAAGCCGATTTGAATAGCGAAGATATTCCCACTTCTTATGTCCCGTTTCGTAATGCAAATATTCTCGCCATTGCCACAAGCTGGGCTGAAACGCTCGCAGCCAGAGCCATTTTTGTGGGGGCAGTTGAAGAAGACAGCTCCGGTTATCCGGATTGCCGCCGGGCTTTTTACGATGCTTTTGAACAGGTGATCGATGTGGGTACAAAACCCACGACTCAGATTCAGATCATGACACCAATCATAAAATTGAAGAAGCACGAGATCGTTCAAAAGGGAGTAGAGCTGGGCGTGCCGTTTGAGTTAACGTGGTCTTGTTATCAACGTGATGATCTGGCTTGTGGCGTATGTGATAGCTGCGGCTTCCGTTTGCTGGGATTTCAAGAGGCGGGGGTGGAGGACCCAATTGAGTATGCGCAGTGGCCGGTTTTATAGGATTATCATCTCAGACCTGCAAAAATTTGCAAACGTTTCTAAAGATCATGGATAGGGTATTCACCTTTTTCCTCGATACGTCATAAACGATAAAAACAGTCAAGATACTTAACGTGTTCAGTTGTCTTTGGAGGTTTCTATCATGAAAAAGCTGTTATCTCTATTCATCCTTTGTCTCACTCCCCTTCATTTTGTTTACGCGGAAAATGAGGAAATCACTCACGGCAGTTTAATCATTCCGGATTTGGACGGCAAGAAAATCGCTGTTCCTTTGGAACACACCGAGGTGCAGGCCGATATCTCAGGTTTTATCGTGCGTGTTCAGGTTACGCAGAAATTCGTCAACCCTTTTGATAAACGTATCGAAGCAGTGTATGTCCTCCCGCTTCCTGAAGACGCCGCTGTGGATCGCATGACCATGCACATCGGCGACCGCACCATCAAAGGTGTGATCAAGAAACGCCAGGAAGCGCGCGACATTTATGAACGAGCCAGGCGCCAGGGAAAAACCGCCAGTCTTTTGGAACAGGAACGCCCGAATATGTTTACTCAGTCGGTTGCCAATATTCTTCCCGGGGACACGATTTTGGTGGATATCAGTTACGTCGAAGTTTTGGAATACGAAAAAGGCGCGTATGAATTCGTTTTCCCGATGGTGGTGGGGCCGCGTTACATTCCCGGAAACCCGTCTGCTAAATCCGGCAGCGGATGGTCGCCGGATACGGACAGAGTGCCCGACGCCTCGCGGATCACACCGCCGGTTTTGAAGCCCGGTACGCGCACCGGCCACGATATTTCTATTAGAGTCCATCTCAACGCCGGGATACCGGTTCAGGATTTGGTGTGCAAATCGCACCCGGTCGCCACCGACAAAATCTCAAACACGGAAATGAACATCACGCTGCTGGACAAAGACGTCATCCCAAACAAGGACTTTGTGTTGAATTATCACGTGCTCGGTCCGGAGCTGGAGACCGCTCTGCTCACGCACCGGGACGACGGAGAGGGCTATTTCCTGCTCATCCTGCAGCCAAAGATGAAATATAGTCGCAAGGAAATCCGGCCCAAAGAGATGGTGTTTGTGGTAGATAATTCCGGTTCCATGCGCGGCGAACCGATCGCAAAGGCAAAAGAGGCCATGCGCCATGCCATCCGCAATATGAATCCCAGCGATGAGTTTCAAATCATCCGGTTTTCGGAATCGGCTTCGAGCTTCTCGAGCTACCCGTTAAAAAACACAGCAGAAAACCGGCAAAAGGGATTGCACTTCGTCAACAAGATGCACGGCGGCGGCGGCACGCGCATGATCGAGGGAATCAAGGCTGCGCTGGGTTATCCTCCGGATCCAAACAGAATGCGCATCGTGTTGTTCATGACCGACGGTTATATAGGAAACGAGCGTGAAATTTTTCGTGAGACCGAAAACCTTTTGGGAGAAGCGCGGCTGTTTTCGTTCGGAGTGGGGTCTTCGGTCAACCGTTTCCTGTTAGACCGCATGGCCCTCATCGGTCGCGGCGCGGTGCAGTATGTGACGCTCGATGAGAACACCGGCGAAACCGTAGCAAAGTTTTATGACCGCATCGCCAACCCGTTTTTAACGGATATCTCTATCGACTGGGGCCGGGCTGACGTGGAAGAAGTTTATCCCTCGAACATACCGGACCTGTTTTCATCGCAGCCACTGGCGATATTCGGACGTTTCGAAAACAGCGGACCCTTGGAAATCACCTTACGCGGAAAGATCGGTGAAAAAGAAGTTGAGTTCCCCATAGAAATTGCGCTTCCTAAAAAAGAAAAGGAAAACGGCGTTATCAAGACGCTCTGGGCGAGACACCAAATCAAAGACCTGAAGTTGAACGATCTCAAACGCACGCAAAAAACCGCCGACCAAATTACGGAAATTGCACTTGCTTACAATTTGATGACCCAGTATACGTCTTTTGTCGCTGTTGAAGAACAACTCCGTACTGACGAAACGGGCAACCCCATGACCGTGACCGTGCCGATTCCGATGCCCGAAGGAGTGAGTTATGAAGGCGTGTTTGGGGACGCTCCTTCTGCGTTTTCATCCCGACCCCGGATGCTGCTATACAAAGCCACAGCTTTGGGAGTCACAAATGGCGCTCCAAATCACAAAAGCCGTTCCGTTGGAGTGGCGCGAGAAGAAAAAGACGCCTTTATGTTTGCCCCAAACAACGCCCAACCCCAGCCCGTCGACGGTTTTGGCGCCATTCAGAAGGCTCTGAACTATCCGGAAAAGGCTTTGCTCACGGGCCTCGAGGGCCGGGTGATCCTGAACGTGATGATCAGCGAAACCGGTGCAGTCGGGCCTATCCAGCCCGTGAAGTCTCCGGACCCGGATCTTGAACAGGCCGCTATCCGGGCTATCAAATCTGTCAAATGGAAACCGGCTGGAAGAAGAGGACAACCGACAGCCGCCTGGGTTACGGTCCCGGTTGTGTTTCAAATACCCGGGCAGGAGGAGCGGATCGTCGCAACCCGGACGTTTGTCAAACGGGGTTCTTTCTGGGTTGAGAAATCCTATGCGGGTCAAAAGCTCACGCACCTTAGAGAGAATTCGAAAAAACTGAGAGTCCTATCAGAAAAACACTTCACGGTTAAGAAGATAATTGAGAAATTAGGACCGGGCGTGGTTTTTGAACAGAACGGAAAGTGGTACAAAGTGGCTCCTTGACGCTAAGTATTTATTTAGTGTCTGAACGAAAACTCGAAAAGTGCGCGATTTAAAAACATCTTCGCGAAGGCGTCCCGCCGAGCAAAGCTGGAATTCACCCTCGGCCAGGAGGCCTTCGGGAAGAGAAGGTCGTTTTCGTTCAGACACTATTTAGGAGGTGATACTCATGATTAAACATCCACAAGTCGAACGGAGGTATCGTAATAAACTCGAAATCTCGACTATCGCTGAGTTGTTGATTTGTCATTTGGTGTTGCTGGCGTTTCGATATCAGAAAATTGAATTTGAAGCGGCTAAACCGTCAGAACAGCATCACCCACATAATTTCATTGCCAAAAAAATCGTTATCAAACCGGAGCCGAGATACCGGCAAAAACCGCCCCGGCCACCGGAGAAACCAACAGAGCCGGTGCCCACGAAAATCACCGAAGCCCAGCCTGACGATGAACCGGTAGAAGCAGAGCCAGACCCGGAACCCACAAGAACGGCCCCCCCACCCGAACCGGCCATTCCCCCGTTTTTAGCTTACGAAACGCCGCCGGCGCCTGTCGGCGGGTTGGCGGCCATTCAGCGGCACGTGAGATACCCCGAAAGTGCAAAGCGGCTTTTCCGGCAAGGCACGGTGATCGTGAATGTGCTGGTGGGTGTGGAAGGGGAAATTCTGGCGACGAAAGTTTTGCGTTCCACAGATTTCGGCCCGCTGGATAAGGCTGCGGTCGAAGCCATCGAAAGCGTTGAGTGGCTGCCGGCGTTGCAGCGAAAAACAGCGGTGGAGGTCTGGGTGGCGATCCCGGTGATTTTTACATTGAAGTAGCGCGACGAGCTCATTAAATTGACGTTGAGACGAACGTCCCTTTTTGGTCTTTGAACGTGATCGTCAAAAATTGGGCGCCGATGGCGCCCTGTTTTGCTTCCACAACTTTCGCGATGGCGTCCAAATACGGGGCCTTAATTTTGATGACATCGCTTACGGAAAGATGTGCCTCAGTATTAAATCGCATGCCCATCGGAGATAAATCCACCACTTGTGCTTCTTTGCCGTCTTGCGGCCATTCTGTGTAAAAAGTAATCTTCCCGGTTTTTTTTATTCGAGCCAGCGCGCGACGGCAATGCTTTTGTTGGATGGCTGCCGGTTTTTTTAACGGACTTTCGCAATTGGGACACCCCTTAATTTGGTTGGTTGTTCGGGAGAGCGGTCTTTTGCAAAAGGGACAGAAAGAGGAGACCACCGGATGTTTGTCCAGACTCTCGGCTAAATTCGGATTCTTGCTGTAGCGTTTGAATAGTTCTTTGTCGTAGTCCGCCCGTTTTTTGTCATGACTTAAAACATGGTAAACCTCGTTTAGAATGGTGGCGTTCCAATGATCACCACCGAGGTCGGGATGCTGCCGCAATTCGCTCATCAAAGCCCGGTAACTGGCCCGAATGACTTCAAACGGTGCATCAGGTTGCACCCCAAGAACGCGATAGTAGTTGCGGCGGTTTTTTTTCATAGATTATGCAATCTGTCTCTCCTATTAGTATCGTCAGAATGGAGTGGAATTTGCCAACACTTCCTCATAATAAAATGTAACCCAAAAATTTATTTTCGGGAAATGCGTGACTAAAAAAGCTCTTGGCGAAGGCGTCCCCGCCGAGCGAGTTTGCTATCTCACTGGCAAACGAGACGTTTTTTGTACGTAGCTCAATCGTCCCGATTGCAAAAAGAAGCCTCTATTTCTACAAAAAATACCGGCTGAGAAGCGGCACAAAAAGCTTCTCTCAGGCAAACGAGACGTTTGCCGTACGTAGCGCAATCGTCCCGATTGCAAAAAGAA
>JBHHWX010000267.1:0-8177 GCA_046756745.1 bacterium
TGGGAAAACAATGTCGATAACTCATGGAGTCGAAGTCAAAGCCATCTTCAATAAACAAAGCTTAATTTGTATTTTTATCCGTGTCAATCAGTGTAAATCCGTGGCTATATTATTTTTGGATTTTGAGCTTTGATGTTTGAGATTTATCGGTCAGGCGTCCGACTGATTTGGGATTTGGTTATTTGATTTTTGGGATTTGCGGCTCTGCCGTGTCATTTCGAATCCCGACGTTTTTTGTCGGGGTGAGAAATCTTGTAACTGCTTGGAATTCTAAAAATCCGTTTGGTTTTTCTATCCTTTGGAGATAAATCGCTTGTTTATTTTTTGTTGCATATTGCTTCACAAAGGCTAAATTATGCACTAATCGAGTCCCTATCTTTTTAATAAAATTCGGTCACTATTCAGCCTTTGGTATCGGAGTGCAACGCTTTAGCGTTGTAGCTTTCATTGAAACAGTGCAAAACTAAAGTTTTGCACTCCGAAGCATCTCACGCCTGAATAGTTACAAAATTCGTTAACATACACACTAAAATACTGAGGACGAGAAGATGCACAACCTAATTTACGCAATGGTGTTTTGTTTGCTTCTGGCGAGCTGCCAGTCCGGAAAGGTGCGCCGGCCAGACACAGACCGCGACGCTACCACACTTTCAGCGGCAGAACAACAAGCAGGCTGGAAGCTCCTGTTCGACGGCCTCACTTTTAAAGGGTGGCGCGGTTTTGGAAAGGACAAAGTGCCCACCGGCTGGCAGATAACCGATCAGGGTGAATTGCATTTCACCGGCAAAGGTGAGGGAAGCTTGTTTCATGGAGATATCATGACGAAAGAGCAGTTCTCCGATTTCGAGCTTCGCCTGGAATGGAAAATCTCTCCCGGCGGCAACAGCGGCATTTTTTTCCGAGTCTCAGAAAAAAGAAAGTTCTCCTGGTTCACGGGTCCTGAGATGCAGGTTCTCGACAACAAAGGTCACAAAGACGGACGAAATCTGCTGACGTCAGCGGGCTCTAATTATGCGCTGCACGCCCCGACAAAAGATGTGACCCGCCAGGTCGGACTTTACAACGAAGCGATGATACGTGTAGAGAAAAATCACGTGCAGCACTGGCTCAATGGACATAAGATTGTGGAATATGAAATTGGCAGTCCGGAATGGCAGAAGCTGGTAGCGAACAGCAAATTTGGGAAACTGCCGGATTACGGACGCTACCGTAGCGGTCACATTGTTTTGCAGGATCACGGGGATAAGGTGTGGTACCGCAACATCCGAATCCGCACCTTGTAGGCGTAATTTTGATCGACGATTTGATTTGAGACGTCGCGCTTCTTTTTACGTTCGCAAATCGTGAATCGTATATTTTCGAGTCCGGAATCGGATATACGATATATGATTGACGATGTAGATTTATGATTTAGGATTTAGAATTTCATTTTTTGGAGGGGAGAGAAGAATGTACACTCGAGCGATTTTGGTCACTGCCATGTTTATAGGGGCTCTTTCGGGATGTGACGGCACAACGTTACCGGACTCCGAAACACAAGACGTGACTTTTCCAAAGGATTTTGTTTGGGGCACAGCCACGGCCGCCTACCAGGTTGAGGGCGCTTACAATGAAGACGGGAAAGGCGTCTCTGTTTGGGATACCTATACCAACAAATACAATCTGGCTGGTGGGCAAACCGGCAATGTCGCGATTGATCAGTATCACCGTTACAAAGAAGACATTGCCTTATTGAAAGAGATGGGAATACAAAGTTATCGCTTCTCCATTGCCTGGACCAGAATCCTGCCTAACGGCGCCGGTGAGCTTAACCAGGCAGGGCTGGATTATTACAACCGTTTGCTCGATGAGCTGCTGGCTGCCGGTATCGAACCGGCAATCACGCTCTATCATTGGGACTTACCGCAAGCCCTGGCCGATCGCGGAGGATGGAGAAACCGCGAATCCGTGGATTGGTTTTCCAATTACGCTGAAATCATGTTTAAAGCCTTAGGCCCAAGGGTACAGACCTGGATCACATTTAACGAGCCGTTCATCGACCGCATGTTGGCTGGAGCGCTTATCCGCAACGCGATGAATCCGACGTTTACCCCCTCTGAAAATCTTTTCGATGTCCCGGGAACGGCGCTAGCCCAGCAGGCGATAGAAGCCCATCATTTATTGCTCGCTCATGCAAAAGCGATTGCCTTGTACCGGTCTTTGGGCCAGCAAGGAAAGATCGGCATCACGCTGAGTATTTCTCCGGCTTATCCTGCAACAGATAGCGAAGCTGACAAGGCGTCAGCTCGAATCGAAGATGGCCTGCACAACCGCTGGTTCTTGGACCCGGTTTTGAAAGGACAGTATCCGGAAGATATTCTCGCCCTTTATTCAGCTCACGCTGATATCGGGATTCAGGATGGGGATATGGAATTGCTCAAACAGAATCCTATCGATTTTTTAGGGGTTAATTACTACGCGCCAACCCGGGTTAGGGCCAAGCAAGATGCCCGGAAGTTTGGACTTGAGACTTTGCCGAATCCGGACGAGAGGCCAGCCTTTAACGGTGAGGTCTATGCCGAAGGATTGTACGATCTCTTGCTTCGCATCGATTCCGATTATCACCATCCGGTCTTGTATATTACGGAAAATGGCGCCGGCTTCGGCGACGAGGATGACAAATTAGTTGATGGAAGAATCCATGATGGGCTGCGTCAAAATTATATCAAGCAGCACCTGGTACAAGCGCAGCGTGCGATTCAAGCGGGGGTTAAACTGCAACGTTATTATCTCTGGTCCTGCTTTGATAACTTTGAATGGGTTTTTGGCTACAAAAGAAGGTTTGGTCTTGTTTATGTGGATTTTGAAACACAGGAACGGATCTGGAAAGACAGCGCTTTTGATTACCGGTCTTATATAGAGGATAACGGGTTTAATTTCTAATGTGAATAATTCCTCACGCGGCGAAACCGCACCCAAAAAGGACAAAAGCTCACGCAAAGTCGCAGAGACGCAAAGAATCCGCTAAGTTATTTTAATAAAAGACAAAATAATTGATGACAAAATTATTAAACCGGAATAGTTAAAGTACATTTGAACGTAGATGTACGCTGATAAAAACAGAGGAGTGTAAAATGAAACACGAGAAAAAATCATCTCAACAAAGGAAAAAAGGATTATCGCGGCGTGATTTTCTGAAAACAGCCGGCACGGTTACGGCAGGCTTGGCCATCGTCCCCCGGCACGTTTTAGGAGGCCCCGGTTTTATTGCACCCAGCGATAAAATTAATTTAGCCATGATCGGAACCGGTAATCAAGGTACCCATGATATGAAACAGTTTCTGGAAATTCCTGAAGTTCAGGTGATCGCTGTTTGTGATGTTTATGATGAGTGTACATACTGGAAAGATACTGTTGTGGGCCGCAAGCCTGCTAAAAAGATTGTGGAGAAGCATTATGCAGGGAAATCTGGTAACGGCAAATACCAGGGGTGCGCCGATTATGTCGATTTTCGCGATATGTTAGAACGGGAAACAGGAATCGATGCTGTGGCCGTGGCCACCACGGACAATCTGCACGCTGTGGCTGCGATGGCTGCGATTCATCGCGGCAAGCATGTCTACTGCCAGAAACCGCTCACGCATGATATCTACGAAACGCGCATACTCACCGAAGCGGCTCGCAAAGCGGGAGTCGCTACACAAATGGGCAATCAGGGACATGCGGGCGAGAGCAACCGTTTAATCGTCGAATGGGTCGCTGATGGCGCCATCGGCGACGTCCGCGAAGCGCATGTCTGGACCAACAGGCCTGCGGGTTGGTGGCCACAGGGCATCGACAGGCCAGAGACGATTCCATCTGTCCCCCGCGGTTTGGATTGGAATCTTTGGCTGGGTCCGGCGCCTTTTCGCCCGTACCATCCGGCCTATCTTCCGTTTGTCTGGCGCGGCTGGTGGGATTTCGGAACCGGCGCATTGGGCGATATGGGCTGCCATCTTATCGACACCCCGGTTTGGGCGCTTAATTTGGGTCATCCTACCAGTGTGCAGGCGAGCGCGACACCTTTTAACGATGAAACCGGCCCCATCGGGTCGATCGTTCACTACGAGTTCCCAGCCCGGGGCAGCATGCCGCCGGTGAAAATGACTTGGTATGATGGCGGCTTGACGCCTCCTCGACCTGCCGAGCTGGAAGAAGGCCGGCGCATGGGCGACGGCAGCGGTGTGCTTCTGGTCGGCGACAAAGGCACCATCATGTGCAACACCTATGGGAAAAATCCCAGGCTCATCCCAGAAACGGCGATGAAAGCGTACAAGCGGCCTCCCAAAACGATTCCTCGTGTTAAAGGGATTTATAAGGATTTTATCGAGGCCTGTAAGGGTGGGCCGGCAGCCTGTTCCAACTTCGAGGTCTCAGGCCCCATGACAGAAATTGTTCTTCTCGGTAACCTGGCCGTTCGTGCGCCAGGCAAGAGATTACTTTGGGACGGTGAGAACATGAACGTCACCAATGTGGACGAAGCAAACAAATATGTGAAGCGGGAGTATTACGGCGGGTGGAGCTTGTAGCAATTGTTGTGAAAACATTCTCGATCAAAAGATAACCGAGACCTTGTGGCGGTATCGAAGTCAAATATCAAGCTCAGGTAAACGATAAAGACGTGCGCAAAATCGCACCGGTGAAAAACTATCTTATTCTTAGCAAGGAGGACGTCGGCACTGGCAAGCAGGTGGAGATTGTTCCGGTTGATCTATTCTTGTCTTTGCTCGAAACGTCAGAGAGGAACCTGTAGCACCCGGCAAAAAGTGATTATCAATCACTGAAGTAGCATAACAAAATGATCGGCAAAACCATTCTCCACTATAAAATAACAGCACCGGATGAATTGCAGGAACGATTTGGCGCGGGTGGTTAAAAAGTCGGCTCCATGTCAATTTTAAGAAAATACATAATCATCGATAAATCCACTTAGTGGTCATTTTTTCTGAGATTCAGACCTCAACAGCGCCAAAATAAATCGCAACTCAGAAGTTTACACTGAACAGTATTGTGCGCTTAGAGCCGTCAAGCATAACAGGTTTTTTGCTATTCAAATTGAAAAATTGTCAATAAGAACAAGCGAAATTATTAGCAAATATGTAAACAATTAGGTTTTGGACATAGAATTATCCAAGTTAGAATCCGTACGTTGTCGTAAATATTATCTGGATAATATTTACGACAACGTCTTGATCTTCCGACTTCTCTTGCTTATCTTACCCTATGATCTTAGAAAGAAAAACACTGCCTGGCTTAATTGATGACATAAACCGGCCTTGGATTTCGATTATCATCGGCGCCAGGCAAACCGGCAAAACCACTCTCCTAAATGAAATCATCAAGAAAAGTCCATCGCAAGCGCTCTATCTGAATCTGGAAAACCCGTTTCATTTTGATGTGTTGCGGGAGGGTTATAAAAGTCTTCGGCAGGAGATTGAGTCGGAAACGGCGATGATTGTCATTGATGAATTTCACTACTATAAGAACATAACCTCAGTCTTTAAGGCTTTTTATGACCTGCATCCCGGAATAAAGATATTTGCTTCCGGGTCGTCGAGTTTGGAAATCCATCGCCATTTAAAAGAATCCCTGGCGGGCCGGATGAAAAAGACCATCCTGTACCCGCTTTCATTCGAAGAATGGCTGACTCAATTCGGAGCGGCATTACCGGAGAACTCCTTGTCGCCACTGCCGGTTGCTTTGCGCCAGGAAATCGATAAGCAGATTACGACTTTTATTCGCTTCGGCTCCCTGCCTGGCCTGGTTCATTTGCGGGATGAAACAGAAATGCGCGAATATCTAAGCGAGATGTACCAGGCTTATATTCAGAAAGATATCAAGACTTTTTTAAAGGAAGAGTCGATCTTTTCTTTCAATAAATTAACGCATCTTCTGGCCTTGCATTCGGGACAGCAACTCAATCTGAATCAATTATCAAAAGCCTGTGGCTTAAACATGCGGCAGATCAGACGGCAAATTGAAATACTCTCTGCGACGTTTGTTATCCATATTCTGCCGCCGTTTCATAATAATCGTCGTAAAGAATTGAGTAAATTGCCCAAAGTATATTTCTATGACACCGGCATGGCCAACGCCATTAGCCGTGATTTTCGACGCCCGTCGCAGCGGCCGGATGGCGGAGCTTTGTTGGAAACCTTTGTGTATCATGAAATCAAAAAATCGTTAGATGCGTCGTTTGATCTGTTTTACTGGCGTACCGCCGACAAAAAAGAAGTGGATTTTGTTCTGGTAAAAGACCGGCAGCCGGTTCCGGTTGAAGTCAAATCGAATTGGAGTGAAAAGAGAATTCCAATGGGTTTGCGCCAGTTTTTGAACGTTTATCCGGAAACCCAAAGTGCGGTCGTCATAAATCATGCTATACACGATAAAATAATGGTGGACGGTAGAGAGATTTTCTTTTTACCGCCCTATTATGCGAGTAAATTAGTAAATCTGTTTTGAACCAGGAATGAGGAATTCTAAGTGATTGGCAAAGACATTTCACATTATCGCATTTTAGATAGATTAGGTGCGGGCGGCATGGGCGTCGTCTACAAAGCCGAGGACACCAAACTCGAACGCATCGTGGCGTTGAAATTCCTTTCATTGACCTCGATTGGTGAGGAGGAGAAGAAGCGCTTCAAACGCGAAGCAAAAGCGGCGGCTTCTCTCAACCACCCCAACATCGCTACTGTATTTGCCATCGATGAAGCCGACGGCCAGCTCTTCATTGCCATGGAATTCATCGAAGGACAATCGCTGCACCAAATCATCAACATCCCCCTCAATCCCCCCTCGAGGGGGGAATTAAAGGGGGGTGTTGATGAGGGTCGTCCCCTTCCGCTGGACGATGCCATCGACTACGCCACCCAAACGGCGGCCGGTCTGCAAGCCGCCCACGAAAAAGGCATCACCCACCGGGACATCAAGAGCGCCAACATCATGGTCACAGATAAAGGCCAAATTAAAATCATGGATTTCGGACTGGCTAAACTCGCCAACCGCAGCATGCGGGTATATCGTCTACGTGAGACTTGCCGGCTTCATGGCAGCGCGATTTGATATTCGGCAACAGAAGTTGACAGATTCGCCTGTCCCGGTCCTTGGGGATGTGGCAAAATATGAGGACGTTTTGCCAACTTCGATATGTCCAGCGAAGGGTCACTCGGGTATATTCTCCCCGGGGCAAACGTTTTCCCCCCCCGTGCTCTGATGTGGGTTGATCGCACTGGCAAGCCGTTGTCAAAGGCGCTCACGCGGCGTAGTGCCATTACTCCCCGCATCTCGCCTGATGGTAGGCAGATAGCCGTTCAAGCAGCTAGCGCTGATGGCGTAAAAAATATCTGGATTTATGATATTGACAACGACACGAATGTCCAACTGACGTACAAAGGGGACAGCAGCAATCCCGTTTGGGATCATGAAGGCAAGCGAGTGACGTACGGCAGTTGGGAAAGGGGGGATGGGACAGACAAACTTTACTGGAAAGCGGCGGACGGCAGCAGCGAGGAAGAACTGCTGTGGCAAAAACAGCCATATTTATTAGCAGGCTCATGGTCGCCTGACGGAAAACGCCTGGCCTTCTATGAAATAAATGCAGGGACTCTCAGAGATATCGGAGTGCTGTCGCTCCAGGATAGCTCCAAATCCCTGTTTGTGGCTACAGAGGCTAATGAAATGTCACCGGTATTTTCACCAGATGGTAACTGGATAGCCTATTCTTCGAATGAGACGGGCAGGTATGAGGTATATGTGAAATCGTATCCGGTAACTGGCGCCAAATACGCGATTTCCAATGACGGCGGCAACCAACCCGTGTGGGCGCCGGATGGTAATGAGCTGTTCTATCGCAATGGCGATAAAATGATGGTTGTCACAGTAGAGACCAACCCAGCATTTAAAGTGGGAACGCCGCGCAAGCTGTTTGAAGGCTACAGGGGCAAGAAGAATAACGATGGGTTTAGAGCGAATTACGACATCCACCCTGATGGCAACCGATTCCTGATGGTAGAGCAGGAAGAGGAAAAACTCATTAATCATATCAATGTCGTTCTCAATTGGTCTGAGGAACTAAAGCAGCTTAAAGTTTCTGGCGGGGAAAAATGATCGGCAAAACCATTCTCCACTTTACCCCGTGGGATAAAAGAGTTAGGCTCCTG
>JBHHWX010000268.1:0-8176 GCA_046756745.1 bacterium
TGGTGTCGCTGACTCTTATATCAGTTAAACGAATCGAATATATGGTGTTTGAGGTTTGCATCACACAGTTTTCCTTTTATTCGTGTTACTCACACAAAGCCAACTCCACAATCTTCTTTTCTCTCCCCTTCCCAAACGCCTCCCCCTGCTTCAAACTCGCCACCTCCCGCATCAACTTCTTGGCCTGTTCCGCAGAAACCCCAAAAACTTGCTGCAAAAATTTATGCGATTTAGGATTGCAGCCGAGCACATAAACAAATTCCAGCAGCTCCAAAAAGTTGAAATCGGTTTGATCGTAATCATCGGGAGACTGAGAGAGGAGGATAACCGAAGCCCCCTTCGAACGAATTTCGCGGATTAAATCTTCCAAAATTTTTACCCGTTTCTTGCTCTTCAAAAAATGATGCGCTTCATCGATGACAATCACCGTGCGCATTTCGCGAGCTTTGGAATCCGGATTGACTTTTGAATCGGGTTGCAGCATCAATTGTCGATAAAGCTCATTCAGCACGAAAAAGACGCACAAGTCTTTCAAAGCCGGGAGCTTGTGAATATCGAAAACCACGGTTCTATTCAACAGAGAATCCCACACAGGCATGTCCCGGGTCGCAAACAGGTTGTGTTCGGTCAACGGACGAAAGACAGAAGTCAAGGAGTCGGGTTTGGGATTGATGGCTTCCAGCTCCTCCCGTACCGAATGAAAGTCGGGATAGGGGTAATCATCGTGCATGACGTTCTCGTAGGCGGTGAGAATGGCCTCATACAGATTTTGCTCCTGCACCTTGCCGATGTTGGCTTCAACGTTGCGGACAATGCCGACGATTCGTTCCGCCGCGAACCGTCGTGCTTGATGCGATGACTCCGAAACTTGAAAAATGTTCAGTGGGATCGGTTGCTTGTTTATCTTGACAAGGTCGGCTTTGGTCTCTTGCAAAAACCGGGTGTCCGTCGCGATATCGCCCTTTGCGTAATCAAAAATAATAAAATGTGTCCGGAAATTTGAGGCCTTGCGCAACTCGGTGAGAAAATGTTTCACAAAATAAGTTTTACCGCTGCCCGGACGACCGACAATACCCATATAATTATTGTTGTGCTCATCCGTTTTGTTGAAGTTGATAACCTGAGGTTCTGCGGTCTGTTTGTTCAGGCCGATGCGAATCGACAGGATATCCTCATATCCGCTCTCGATCCGGGCATCTTCTTGCGATGGCGGCGATTGGTCGATTATTTGGCGACCGTGCATATCCTTCTTGGCGATCGCGACCAAATATTCGTAGCCGCTGAATTTTTGCGTTTCGTTATCGAGCAAATCCAGACCATGCTCTACGTGTTTGAGCAGGTAATCTTCATATTCGTCATCGGTCATTTTTTTCTGATAAAACTGTTGTAGAAGCGCACGAAAAATGACCCCGTCTTTTTGCTCTAAAGTGGGGACTTCAATTTCAAAGCGTTTCGACCTCTGCTTATCATCTGAGATTTGGCTTTTAAAGTCAGCGTCTAATTTTGAGAGCGACTGCAGAGACCTCGCAAATGTAATTCGAAGAGTCCAGAGAAAATCCTGTTTTTCCAATTTCAGGCGGTTGCGCACGCGATACATTTTCTCGGTGGCGGTAGCAGAAAGTTTAAGCTTTTTAGCCATGGTTATTTAAAATAGCCTTCAAAAATGCGCGAGGTTTCCTCAGCCTTTTCCTTTTGCAGAATGTATTTTTTGCTCACAAAAGGCTCGATAGCCTCATATTCTTTGCCGACAATTTCAGTGTCCGTCGAGAGAAGAATAACTTGGTGACTGGCATTCGAAAAGTAGTGCCGTGCGATGTTAGCGCGATGAATCGTATCTAAGCGGCCTAACGGCGTATCGATAACAACCGGCAAGCTGCGATTTGTGAGTTTGGAAAGCGCCCAGATCAGAGAAATCGCCAACAACTCTTTTTCGCCCGCCGAAATCTTAGTTTTATCTATCAATCTATCTTCGGTATCAAACAACTCGATGGAAAATTGGCGATCGGGATTGATGCTTATGTTCTTTATCTGATCTTTTTTATGGGCTAATTTATGCCACATTTGTAAAGTGTATTCTTGCAGTTGATGCACTTTTTTCGCCCGTAATCGATGGGAAAAGGCATCTAAAACTTCACGCAAACGCCTGGTATATTCCATCTGCTGCTGCATTTCAACAGTACGTGCAGCTTTGTTTTCAAAATCGGTTCTCTGTCTCTTTTTGGAAGCGATTTGTCCTTTTTGAATATCGATCTCCACAAGCAGATCCTCGATTTCATCTTTCTTGGCTTGCAGTTTTTCGACAAGTCCGCCGCGTTCCTCGTAGAGTTTGTTCGCCTCCGGGTCGACCGCTTGCTTTTTGGTTTTGGTTATTTTTTTGAGTTTCGGTTCAATCTCTTGCAGCCGGTTCAAGTGTGATACCAACGAATCAAAAATGTCGTGGGTACGGTCGATTCTGTTCTGAATGTCGTCGATGTCGCTTTCGGCCAAGTTGTGCAGCAAGGAGACATTTTCAAAATCGTGAGACTTTTCTGCCAGCACCTCAGTTAAGATAGATCGCAATTTCTTAGTATAGAATTCGTTTTGTTGCGGCGTAAGAGGCGGAGAGGATTCTTCTCCTTTAAAAAGACGTTGAGTGATTTCGTTGATTTTGGGTTCCAAAGCTTTTTGCGCTGACAAAAAATCTTTCAGTTTTCGTTCACTCACGAGTTGTTCTGTCAATTCATCACACAACCGCGCTGTGATCAGAAACGGTAACTGATCCTGAATTGCCTCGAATATCTTCTGTTCATGAATCGCTTTGTTTCTCTCGAGCTGGGTTTTTTCAGCTTCATATTCATCTAAAGTCTGCGCCTTGATACGTGTGATGCGGCGAGTTTCCAGATCAATTCCCTCGAGTCGCTCTTCGACCTCCCGAATGTCGTTTTTCAAGGCGTTAATTGACTCCCCGGTATGGTAAACGACTTTTTCACATTCGGCGATTTCCCTTTCAATTTCAGTCAATCGAATCTTCGCATCCTCATCTTGGTTGTACTTCTTTAATATCCTGCGCCGTACTTCCTCGAGGTCACTATTAAGTTGATCGTAGAGACTGATTCCCAGAACTTTTTCTAACGATTCCGCAAACTCCTTGTCCTCGTCTTTGACAAAGTCCTGTATTTTCTCGCCATCGAAAAAGAAGAACTGAGAAATATCATACGGGATTAATTCGTCTATGAAATCCTCCCAATCATTTTCAGAAACAAAATCGAATGGCTTGCCTTTTTCGTCAGAAATAGTCAGGTTTTCAGTGTGGATGGTTTGGGCTTGGTTATCGATGGTCCAAAAGCGCCTAACAGATAATGATTGTGCGATGCCGCTGAGATCGATTTCGCATAACTGCAATTCAATCCACAAATCGGTGCGCATCTCCTTGCTCTTGGAGTTGCTGTTTGAAACCGCCACGATGTAATTTTGGTAATCTTCCCGTTTCGTCCCCTTTGAGGGCCAAAGAGTTTTATTTCTTTTCCCGTAAAGACAAAGTAGAATCGATTCGAACAAAGTCGTTTTCCCGGCGCCATTTAATCCGCCAAACAAAATAATGCGCTCTTTGGAAGTCAGTCCATGTCCCAATCCATTGATAGAGCATGTGCCTTCGAAGCATTTGAAATTGTGCAAAATGATTCTATCGATTTTCATATTCGCAAATTAACTATTCCGAAAGTTCTGCTTATAATGGTTTTACTTTATCTCTCAACCATTCCACTAAATTGTCGAAGCGAAAAGCATCCGATTCAAACAGCTTCATAAAAAAGGCGTAGGCTTCGTCATTATCGCAGTCGATATGATGCGCATTTAACCTTAGAAAAGCATCTGTAGCGAAGAAAGCCATACGCTTATTCCCATCCACAAAAGGATGATTCATCGCCAAACTTTCCATCAATGCGCCAGATTCTTCGATAATATCATGATAGTAGCCTATTTGTTAACGCATCAATGCAGACTCTAAAGAGCCTTTATCTCTTAAACCGGGAAACCCGCCAAATTTTTTGATGAGCCTTTGGTGTATGGCGTATAATTCATCTAGTGTTAGGAATTCACTCATTTTGCGAGTAATTCACCCAAGCGTCGATTTTTTTCAATGCTGTCATCTAAGTGCTTCATCACTTCCGGACGAGGGCTAGGGACACGCACATCAAATGGCAGCCCCTGATATTCTTCTATCAAGCTGTAGAAAACATTAATTGCTTCTGAATGATTCATTCCCAAGCGCTTTAGGATCTTTGATACTTTCTCTTTTTTTTGAGGCTCCATGAGCGCCCTTACTGTTGCCGTCTTTCCCATGATTGAATTCCTCTCTTAATCTAATATACTTTAATGTAGCCATAACATGATTTATTTGGAAGACTCTCTTTCGGCCACGAAACGTGCGATTTTACTCTTCATATCTTCAAAAATATTGTGGCGGCGGAGAAACGAAAGATGCTCCCGTTCCAGCTCCATCAACTCTTTAATGTGATTGGGATCGATCTCATAATCCTTGCATACTTGCTCGAGGATCTCAAACTCTTCGCTGCGTCTTTCAGACATTTGTTCTTCCGGAACCATAATGTCATTCCCTTTAATTTCTGAGTAAATTTCAGCAACGGAATAACGGAAGTTTCCGTCATAGTTCCATTGATGCTGAATAGCAATAAGTTCGGGTTTGGAAATAAATTCATACCCGACTTCGCATTCGATTTTCAGCAGCCGTTCGAGAATTTCTTTTCTGATTTCTTTTGTGAACGGACCCAAGCCAGGTTGACCAGTTCGACGAACTTTATCTCTTTTTGTCTCATCATCGCGGATTTCATGCAGCCAATCGCGGAATTCATTCAACGGCAGCATCCATTCTTCACCATTAGTGATCATGTGCTGCATGGACTGGTCTCTATTGACCACAGTACAAACCCAACACCCAAAACGCGAATTTCCGCAACTTGGCGTAGTATCATCGATGACCAGTGGGCATTCCATGACATCCGCCGCGCTTCGGTATAAGTTGAGGAGTTCTTGGTTATCGCTTCCCCACGGATTCGGAGTATTTATCAAATAAGTCCAGACCTCTTGATTTGACATCTCAGAAATGGGTGCAAAAACGTAGGCGTTTGGAAGCGTATGTTTACGAAGTCGAATGCCGGGGATTTCATATTGTGTCATCGATGCTGAACGATTGCTGGACTCCGCTTTTCGGGTTCCTAAAACAATGATAGCTTTCCCATGCTTATTCACCGTGCTTAAAATATATTCATTGGTGGGGTTAATCTTCATCCGTTCCGTGCACCAGCGAAACCAGCGATTAGGCGACGGATAGCCTTTTCCGATTAAATTCAACCAAAACGTATCCTCCAGTTTCGGAACGGATTTGAAAACATGAAAAAGATCGGGATTATGTTCAAAAAGTTCATTCTTGCCAGCGTCTTGAATGCGCGCAAGTTGCTCATCTAAGAATTTGACGACGTTTGGATTCTCCACTAACGTGTCGTTAGATAAGACATGAATTTCCTTCGTTAACTTAGACGCAGGTAGTTTGTTGAGCGCATAAAAAATGAGCTGTAATACAGTCGTGCTATCTTTACCGCCGGAAAAACCCACCACCCAGGGAGTAGAATCTTCGAGATATTGCTCCCGAATCTCGTCGATGATTTGGTCGGCCATGTGCTGAACATGTGTCAAAAAAACCTCGGTTTCCGAGGCTGGATCGGTCGTTGTATAAGCTGTTTCCGGCAATATAAAATCCTTTTTACGGAATGAGTGATTGACCCGAAACTCAGATTCCTGATGTCATTGCGAGCGTTTCTCCGCAAAGCAATCTCCATCTCGCCAGGAGATTGCTTCGGCAAACAACGCCACGCAGAATGGCAGGTCGTTCGATGAATTTTCGGTCAATCACTAAGTCGTGTCTGAACGAAAACTCTTTAAAATGCTCAAGCACCCGTCCCCGGGTGCGTTTGACGCTTTGTAAAAACAATTGATTACGACGCCCCGAGGACGGGGCTTAGAGCTTATTTCTGAATTTTCGGTCAATAACTAAGTAGTATCAATTGCACTCGTAAGATTAAACTAATATAATTATCACACTTTGTCAATCGAATTCCTCACACCTCACTTCCCTAAACTCTTCTCAACTTCTTCCTGAACCGCATCGCAGGTTGCTTTCGCTTCCTGCAAAAGCCCAGCCAGTTGTTTGCGCATGTTTGCAACAAAACCCGCGTCGGTGATATTGGGAAGATTGATACGAACGTTGTAGATGGCGCCTTGCACTCCGGCGAGCGACATGAGGGCGCCCACCCCGGCGTCGCTCATGACCGCCTCGTTGCCGATTTGAGCGGCTTTAAGGCACAGCTTCAATGCCTGATTACACTGCTCAGCCGTGCGAAGCGGCACTCGCGCGGCGGATTTGTAGCCTTCACAAAGCGCGGCGTCTCGCACTTTGTTTTGCTCCGGGGTATCCTTCGGCATGCGCATAGCATCAAGCACCTCGTTGAAAGCCTCGGTGTCTGCATCCACGGCCTGCAGCAATTCCTCTTTCACGTGTTGGGCTTCTTCCGCGATCTGGCACAGCTTGTCATAATCGGCGTCGAAATCGCCTTTGCCCACAGAAAGATTGGCGACCATGGACGCCAGCGACACGCCAAGGGCGCCAGCCAGCGCGGAAATCGAACCGCCGCCGGGCGCCGGCGTATCTCGTGACACTTCATCCACAAAATCTACCACCTTTTGATTGACCAGTTGGCCGTCCCGTTTGGGAATCCCGATGACTTTTTTATCGATATCAAATTCGGCCACATCGCGCAGCCCCAGGGACTGCACAGCGGTTTCGAGGAGATCCTTGACCGGAATGCCAGTGGACTTGTGCATGCGCTGCAAATAATGCTTGCCGGCGATGAGCATGGTCTCGTATGGCACCACGCCAACAATCTCAGATCCGCTGACGACAACGCCTCTTTCCTGCGCCAGTCTTTTGGCTTCTTCGTACACGAGATGCGGCGGGGATATCTTGTAATTCGTCAAGTTACAGGAAATCTGCGCCAGGTTGTAATCTTCCACAACCCAGCCTACGGCTTTGACGTGCGTGAACAGACCGTCTTTGTACACCGGACGCCCAGTCAGATTATTGACGTCCAACCCGATGGATTTGTAGCGCGCGGTCAGGTCGCCGCCATGCGCCTCTTTGTAGTGCTCGGCCAGCTCCGCGAACGTCTTGCCCACCTGATCGCACATGCCGCAAGGGAACTTTCCGTCTCCAAAATAGACCACATCCCCTTTGTAATAGAATGGCGACGTATTGCCAACTCTTTTCCAGCGTCCGCGCTCGCGAAGCTCGTAAGCGATCTCGGTAGCGTAGCGTCGATCCGAGGTGTTGAGATTGATGTTGTACGCGATGAGGAATTCTCGCGCCCCCACGGCAGTGGCACCGCTTTTCTCATTGAACTTTGCCGGGCCAAAGTCAGGCTGCCACTCCGGTTTGGCCAACTTTTGCGCCAGCCCTTCATACTGGCCGGCGCGAACGGTCGCCAGATTCCGCCGTTCCGGCTTGCTGGCGGCGTGCTCGTACAAATACACCGGAATGCCCAATTTCTCCCCAATGCGCTTACCCACTTCTTTGGCCAGCTCGACACAATCATCCATAGTGACGCCTGCCACCGGCACGAATGGCACCACATCGGTGGCGCCCATACGAGGGTGTTCGCCATGATGCTTGGACATGTCGATCAGTTCGGCCGCTTGTTTTACCGCTCGAAACGCCGCTTCTTTGGCGGCAGCGGGCGTTCCGATAAAAGTGACGACCGTGCGATTCGTGCTTTCCCCGGGATCAACATCTAACAAATGCACTCCGCTCACCGATTCTATTTGATCGGTGATTTTTTTTAAAAGAACAGTATCTCTTCCTTCCGAAAAATTCGGTACACATTCAACGATCTTTTGCATGGATATCCTCCTGTCGTTTGCACTGTTTGAATGCGAGTCATATGCGATTGAAAAATAAAACAACCATGCCAAGAAAACAACTTAAAAGTAAGTACAGAACAAATAAATTTTTGTATTTGATTTTTGATCATAAATTGATAAGTTTATTTGTCATAATTTAGTGATTAGCCGAATACTATTCTCACTTGCCAGAAGGCTCCTGGCCGAGGGTGAATTCCTGCTTAGCTCG
>JBHHWX010000269.1:0-8168 GCA_046756745.1 bacterium
CCCCAAGTGAGAAATGTTAGTTGGTAATTGACCTAAAGAGCCCTTCTTGTCATTCCCGCAATTTTTTGAGCGGGAATCCATGCCTGAAATGACGATATTCCGGCTAAAAGACTGCCGGAATGACATTAGAGATAGAGTTTTCGGTCAATCACTAATTACGCAAGGAGGGCTCGGTTGAAAAAAGAACCTTAACCTTAACCGCAGCCTTAACCTTAACCTCAGCCTTATTCCTCAAGCCTTTCTCTGCGAATTTTGATAGACTTACCGTGTCCGTGCAGGCCTTCGGTTTCGGCCAAGATTTCAGCGACCGGGGCGATAGACTCGAATCCTTCCCGGGACACCTGTAACGTGGTGGCTAATTTGAGAAAGTCGCGCACGCTTAATCCGCTGGTATAACGCGCGCTGCCATTGGTGGGAAGCGTGTGATTGATGCCGCTGCTGTAATCTCCTAATACTTCACCGGCAAGCTCTCCGATAAACAACGAACCGTAATTTCTCAACTCCGGGATGATGCGGCCCGGGTTGCGAATTTGAAGCTGCAGATGCTCGGGCGCTTTCCGGTTGATCAAGCTCACAGCTTCGGTGAGACTCTGAACCAAAATGATGAGGCCGTTGTTGTGCAAAGAGCTTTTGGCAATCTCCCTGTTCTTTAAAGCCGGCAATTGGCGTTGAATCGCTTGATCCACTTTCTGCGCCAGGCTTTCGGAAGATGTGACCAAAATGGGCACAGCGTCGCTGTCGTGTTCCGCCTGTGCCAACAGATCCGCTGCCAGAAACTCAGGGTTGGCTGTGTCATCGGCGAGAATAAGCACTTCTGTGGGACCCGCGATAAAATCGATTCCCACCACACCAAAAACTTCCTTTTTAGCTTGAGCCACATACTTATTGCCGGGACCGACAATTTTGTCCACCCGCTTTACGGATTCGGTTCCATACGCCAGAGCGGCAACAGCCTGCACACCGCCCATTTGATAAACTTCATCAACTTTCGCAATATCGGCGGCGACTAAAATAGCGGGATGAATATTGCCGCGATAGGTAGGCGGGGAGCACACGGCGATCTCCCCCACCCCGGCGACCCGGGCAGGTACGGCGCACATCAACAAGGTCGAGGCCAGCGGGAAGCGGCCGCCCGGGACATAAACCCCAATTCGCTGCAAAGGAATCACGCGTTGGCCGGTTGTCACGCCTGGCGTCAATTCTGTTTCGAAATCCTGAAGTTGCTCTTTTTGAAGTTCTGAAAACGCCTGAATGTTGAAAGCCGCCTTCTTCAGAGCCTGAACCGTCTCGCTATCGATATCGTCATAAGCGGCTGACACCGTGTTTTTGTCCAGCAGAATTTCACTCATTTGGACAGAATCAAATTGAGCTGTATATTCGAAAACAGCCCGGTCGCCATACTGTCGTACCGCAGCGATGATCTCTTTTACAGAGGACGACTCCCCGGCTTCTTTGAAACGGAAAAAATTGCGGTTGAGATCGGGTGCGTGGATAATTTCCATAACAAGCGCCTCCTTTATCTTCGACGCCGTCGCAGCTCAAACAAAACATCTTCAAGCGCGACGTCATTTTTTGCTAAGTAAACATTCAGAAAATAGAGCACATCCGCGGCTTCCCAAACGATATCTTCCCGGGTGCAGGCTTCCACTACCTCCTGTGCTTCCTCGAGTATTTTATTCCGCAGCAGCTCATCTGTTAACGTCGCTGTGTAGGAGCCGGGACGAGGTTTTTTTAAGCGGCGTCGAATCACATCATACAGCTCATGCAGGCTGAAATGTTTCTCCCCAAAACAGGAATACGCCCCCTGGTGGCAGGCCACATCCGTTTGGCGCACCGTTGCCAGAAGAGCGTCGCGATCACAATCGGCGCGCAGGCGGAGCAGTTGCTGAAAATTCCCCGAGGTTTCGCCTTTCACCCACAACGATTGACGGGACCGGGAATAATAAGTCATTTTTTGAGTTGCAAAACTTTTCTTTAACGACTCGTGATTGCTGTAAGCCAGCATGAGAACCTGGCCGGAAGGATCTTGAGTAATCGTTGGGAGCAAATCTTGGCGCCAGGTGAGCGATTCCACGAAAGCGTCTTGCAAAGCGATTTTCCCGGTGTAAAGCGCCATACCGAGTTGAACGTCCACTCCCAACTCAGCCAGGGTTTTTAATTCCGCCAGCGACGCTACTCCGCCGGCGACGGTGACTTTATTCCGGACGGCTGATTTGAGTTGTTTCACCCTTTCAAAGTCGATTCCCTCCATGCGGCCCTCCCGCTCCACACAGGTAAATAAGAATTCCGCGGCATAAGGAGAAATCTCGTGCGCTGTGGGTACGAGGTCGAGCCCGGTGCGGTGTTTCCAGCCTTGTGACACGATTTCTCCGGCGAGCGAATCGATGGCAATGATGATGTTTTCAGGAGGCAGCGCGGTTGTCAATTCCTGTAAAAAAGCATGATTCACACAGTCCTTTTCAAAAGCCTTGGACCCGATGATGATTCTGCGGGCGCCCAGAGAAATCAGCTCCTGTGCCTGTTCCACGCTGCGAATCCCGCCGCCGACGCGGCATTCCGCTTTTCTTAAAATCGCCTCGAGCAGTCGCCGATTATCCCCCTGACCGAAGGCGGCGTCTAAGTCGATGACCCCGACTTCCCCGTACAAATCAAACTGCTGGGCCAATTGCAGCGGGTCCTCTCGCTGCAGGACTTTCTCTTTTCCCTGTTTGAGCTGGACGGCCTTGCCGCCCATCAAATCTATCGATGCAATTACCATCTCACAGTCACTCCGTTTTTTTGTAAATGAACTTTGATATCCACGATGGTCAATCTTTCAAAGTGAAGTAAAGAAGCTAACAAAACCGCGTCGGCCCTGCCGGCACGCACCGCTTGCGAAACGTGTTGCAGCGTCCCGGCGCCGCCGGATGCAATAACCGGAATCCCGGCATTTTGTGAGACCGTGCGAATTAATTCCAAGTCATAACCGGATTGCGTGCCATCCATGTCGATAGAATTCAAGAGAATTTCTCCTGCGCCCAATTCCTCGACGCGCTGCGCCCACTCGACGGCGTCCAGGCCGGAATTCCTGCGCCCTCCATGAGTATACGCGAACCATCCGTCGTCGTCCTTTTTAGCGTCGATGGACAGCACGATACATTGCGATCCGAATTGCCGCGCCCCATTGCGGATAAGTCCAGGATTGCGAATGGCGGAGGTGCAGATTGCAACTTTGTCTGCCCCGGCGTTTAAAACAGCGCGCATGTCCTCAACGCTGCGAATTCCGCCGCCAACGGTCAAAGGGATAAAAACCTCCAGCGAGACCTGTTCCACGACGTGCAGCATGATTTCGCGGCTCTTGTGAGAGGCGCCGATATCCAGAAATACCAGCTCGTCGGCGCTCTGGTCATTGTAGTAACGCGCCAGCTCAACCGGATCGCCGGTGTCCTGTAACTCGCGAAATTTCACGCCTTTCACCACCCGGCCATCGTCGACGTCTAAACACGGAATAATTCGGGTTGCCATCATGGTTCTATCCAATTTTTTAAAAGCCGGAGCCCGGTTTTTGCGCTTTTTTCAGGATGGAATTGTACCGCCAAGACATTGCCTTTTTGAATTATCGATGGATAGCGAATGCCATAGTCCGTCTCCCCGAGTACAAAATCCCAGCTTGCCGGAGCAACATAATAGCCGTGCAAAAAATAAAAAAACGCGTTCTGCTCGATACCTGCCAGCGCTGTGCACGCTTCAGCCTGCCGCACTTGGTTCCACCCGATCTGGGGAACTTTGCGATGCTGAAAGCGGCGCACCTCGCCATGGAAAACCCCAAAACCGGCGACATCGGGCGCTTCTTCGCTGCGCTCAAAAAGCAGTTGCATGCCCAGGCAAATACCGAGAAACGGCTGATCCTCTTTTAACCAGCATTTGATTTTATCGAACACTCCGCGTTCTCGCAGCCTTTCCACCGCAGTCTGAAAAGCGCCCACACCGGGGAGAATGACTTTTTCGATTCCATGAAATTCCTCAGCGGTTCTGAGAATCCGGCTTTTGGCGCCGAGATAATCCAGCGCTTTTTTGACCGAGCGTAAGTTTCCCGCGCCATAATCGATAAGTCCGATCATAAGACCCCCTTTGTACTTGGGATTTCACCCACAAGCCGGTTTTCAATCTCGCACGCCTGTTTCATCGCTTTTGCAAACGCTTTAAAAATCGCCTCTATTTTATGATGATCCGAGCGCCCATAATGCACCAACACATGAAGATTGGCGCCAAGCGCTTGCACAAATGCGAGGAAAAAATCTTCGAGCAATTCTGTGGAGAGATCCCCGGCTTTCTTGCTGCGAAATTGAGCTTTCCATTTCAGAAAGGACCGGCCGGAGATATCGATGGCCGCCGTGACCAGCGATTCGTCCATAGGGTAAACAAAAAACCCGGCGCGCTTGATCCCCCGCTTTTCACCCAGAGCTTTTTTGAAAACCTCGCCGAGAACGATGCCGGTATCTTCCACGGTGTGATGTTGATCGACATGCAAATCCCCTTGTATCTCAGCCTCCAAATCAAAAATCCCATGTTTAGCAAAGGAATCCAGCATGTGACCCAGAAACCCGATCTCCGTGGTAATCCGGCTCTCGCCGGCGCCGTCGATATTCAATTTCATCGTTATCCGGGTTTCTTTTGTTTGGCGTTCGACGCGTGCTTTTCTCATAAAAACAGCTCCTTCAGTTCGTTGATATTGTGCAGGACGAATTCGGCGCCGGCTTGCTCGAGCCTGCTGAGCGAGTCCGAATCTACTGTTGCCTGAGGCGCCGGGACGCCGATGGCAATGATCCCGGCAGCGATGGCCGCCTTGACGTCATCAACCGTATCTCCAAAATAAACGGCGCGCCGGGTGCACAGCTTACTCAACGCCAAAGAAATTCCCGCCGGATGCGGCTTTTGTTTTTCAGTTGGCACGTCTTCAAGAGCGACCACGACGTCAAAAGCGTGCTCGAGGTCAAATCTTTTCAAAGCATGGCTCGCCTCTGCTTTCGGGCGTCCGGTTACGATGCCAATTTTATAGCTCTGTTTCAGAGCGGACAAAATGCCGGGGCGCAGCAGCCAGCGCTCATTGGCGGCAAACCCATCGCCGCTTTCTCCCCAGTAGAACTTTTGGAAGATGGCCATGATCGATGTCATCGGAACCGATTTTCCACGCGCTCGAATGAGCGCTTCGGTGAGTCGCCAGTCGTTGTTAAAACCGCCCCGGCGTTTGTATGCCGTGATCTCATCGATCTCAATCTCTTGACCTAAAAAATACTCGGCGGTTTTCCGAATCGCCAATCGATAGGACTGGGAAACATCCACCAACACTCCGTCCATATCGAACAACAACGCTTCCGGCGGCAAAGCGGCTTTTAACTCTCGCACCAATATCCGGTTGTGAGCCCGTTTTCCCACGGTAACGCGAAAGAAACCTTTGAGAAGTGGAGACTGTTGCAGGTGTTTAACCAGAATATTTTTCTTCAGCAACGTTTGATAAACGAATCCGCTGGCGCTGCCGATGTCGAGCAAAATAAAATTCGTCGGCAGCCGTCGAGCCGGCAGACCTAAGTTGGCGAATTCGTGCAAAAGGAATTCTTTTTCAGTTTCGACTTCCGCAACGACTTTTTCCAAGTAGCTCGTATCGCTGACAGCGGCCAAGCCCGCAATCACTGCCAGCGAATTGACCGGAAACGGCTGGTTGACTTTCGCGATCTCGCGCTGCCGTTCAGGATGCGCTGCGATAAACCCGAGACGCAGACCGGCGAGTCCATAAGCTTTGGAAAAAGAGTGGATGACGATCAGATTGTCGAATTTTCTGATGAGATCAATGCACGTTTCTCCGAGAAAATGGTGATAGGTTTCGTCCAATAAGATCACGCTGTGAGGGAATTTCTGCACGACGGCGATCAGGTCGGACCGGGAGATGACCGCGCCTGTGGGGCTATCGGGGCGAACAATGGAGACCAGTCGCGGGTTCGAACCGCCGGCAGATAAAAAACCTTTTACTGGAAAAGCGAAATCCTGCTTATAAGGCACATATTCGATGACGCCACCCATGACCCCGGCTAAAATCGCTGTCATAGCAAACCCCGGATCCGTGGCTAAGATGACGCCGCCCGGCTCGATGTACGTTTGCATAATCGAACGAATGCCGTCATCGGCGCCGTCCGTCAACAAAATATTTTCAGCGGCCAGGCCAAAGCGGGTTGCGATCAAAGCCCGCAGCTCGTCATATTCGGGATAGAGATGAATGTCAGAGGCGGTGGCATTTCGTAACGCCGCCATAACTTTCGGGGAACAGCCGCACGGATTCTCATTCAAATCAAACCGGATTTTCTTCTTGCGGGATTTCGGTAAAGGAGGATAAGGGGAAATTTTTTGCACGGATTCTCTCGCTTGCATCATATCACCACTTTTTTAAATTCGTATTCCAAAATATCGGTCGCGCCTTTTCTCTTTAAAACCGGGATGAGTTTCGCAGCTTGGTGTTTTTTTACCGCGACTTTTACCGCATAACCTTGTTCCCCATACAAGGACGAGATGGTGGGAGCGCGCATACACGGCAAAATCGCGATAATGTCCTCGAGCTGAGCGCCGGACACATTCATTTCAAGCATCACCCGTTGCCGGGCGTCCAAAATGGATTGAAACAACGTGTGCAGCTCGGATATTTTCTCGCGCTTCCAAGCATCGGATAAAGCGGCTTTATCAGCCACAAAGCGCGTTGAGGACTGCGTAATCAGGGCGGAAATTTTTAGGCGATGCTCCGTCAGGGTGCGCCCGGTAGAAATATTATCGATGATCATGTCGGCGTCTTCGGGAGGGAAGACCTCGGTGGCGCCAAATGTTCGTAAAAAAATGTACCGGTAGCCCTGTTCGTCTAAAAATTGCCGGCTGATGTTTTCATATTCGGATGCGACGACAATTTCACGCCGCCGAAGATCCTCTTCAGACATATTTTGCGGAATCGCGGCGACGATTTTGACCGGGTCAAAATTCAAGTCCAGCACATCTGCCACATCCGCATCCGTTTCCTGAATCCAATCCAATCCGGTAAAACCGATATCGTGAAAGTGCAATTCAAGCAATTTCGGAATGTTCTGCGGCTTCATGATTTTCACCTCCAGGTCCGGATCGTGGACGACCGGTCGGTAAGCGCGCTCGTTCGCTTCGATACAAACCCCGGCTTCATCGAGTAATTCCACGATGTTTTTATAAAGCCGGCCCTTGGGGATGACAATTTTTAGTTTTGGCATAACTCATTTCCTTAATCGTGTGCATGGCTGCGTAACCTTTGTGCTTTTGCGTCTTTGGTTTACAAATTAAAAAAGCCTTTCCAAAATCGTTTTCGGAAAGGCTTGTCCGTTTCTTTTACATGCATGATCGCTCATGATGAAAACACTCAGCCCTTCCATTTATTCCCGTGATGGAAATGGTGATGAAAACCCCTGTTCGTAAAGAGCCGGCTATGAGCGTGAGCTGTAAGATTGTGATCAGTGAGTGAGAACATGTTTTAAACCTATATGCAGCATCTTTTGAAACTTCATCGGTATATCGTGAACAGCATTAACCCTGACAGGGTTCTTCACTGAGAACATTTTTAAACCTAAAAATGGGCGTGATTTCTTTATTTCTGAGCAAAAAAAAACCCACATTCGAGATGCGGGTTTGAAATGACGATTTTATTTTCTAAGTTGATACAGTCATTCACAACCCACTTCTCAGGTGGCAATGCTTATGCAAGCACACATGATGTGCGTGATGCCGGGTCTGTAAGATGAAGTTATGAATATGTGTAAGCATAATGTCTTCCTTTTATAAGTGCACAAGATACAAAGCGCAGATTCTCTTGTCAAGTTCTTTTTTGACTTTTTTAAGGTCTTGAAAATTCGCCGTACATCAATGCAATTTCAAAAGCCGTATTTCTTTTTTGAAAACCATAGCTCTCAAAGGATAGCGACCCAGCAACCCCATAGCCTCAGCATTTTCTTCGGTCATGCGGTAATTGGCTACTTCAACTTGAAATTTGTGGCCAGTGGCATTTTGTGGAACAGCAAGTGTTGCAAGTTTCAGAAAAAAAGACTACACTCCTTTATTTTGGACAGTTAGCAGATGGTTTTAACTAACCATGAAAGGAGCATAGCCGTGAAAAGTAATTTAAGTAAACA
>JBHHWX010000270.1:0-8133 GCA_046756745.1 bacterium
GCAACGCAATCGTCGATAGCCAAGGCGTTTGTGATACTCAAAGCGGTGAAAATAAGCCAACCCGCAGCCCTGCCGGATTCGGAATGACAATTTAGCCATTTTATGTTAGTGGCTATACTGAGTCATCAGCACGTTGAACGGAATCATCAAAAGCTCTGGAGATCATTGAAGGTCTTCCCTGTTGACAAGAATGGTCGAGTTTTTTCAAAAACACTCCTCAAGTAGAAGTCGAATCGGCTATGCGAACTTTGATCGCTTTGTTTCCTTTGGGTGACTTTTCAATTTCAAAGGTCACTCTTAAGCCCTGTGAAAGATAATCTCTGAATCCAAGATAATCCACATCATTTTTATGCACGAATATATCCGTTCCGTCTTCAGAAGTAAGAAAGCCATATCCTTTTCTTGTATTAAACCATTTTACAGTTCCACGCAACATTTAATTCTCCTTAATTATATCCTAAGCCGGCAAGGCCCGCAAAAGGCGCGGGATTTAACAACCGGAAATCCCAAATATCAAATAACAAAACAACAGCCGCAACACCCGTTGAAAAATTGTTTTTGTATAACCTGTCAGAAACGTATAAATAAAGATACTGAAACTATTAGAGAAAGGCAACTGCAAAATTTTGAACACCCCCTCCTTTCTTTAGAAATGTATCAGATTCTCTCTTGCGAATTGGGCGTTGTTTTTTAAAAAATAAATTTTGCATCTCTTTGGGGGAATGACTATATTCCTTCGCGATTTGAAGTATCGCTCCTCGATCGTCGCCCCAAAATAGTATGATAATTCTGGCATACATTCATAGAACTTCTATTGTAAGATGTGACAGAAACAAATGAAAACATAATTTATGAGGTATAAGAATGCGCACAATCGCTAAATTATTTGGTCGCTCCCCCTTTTCTCCGCTTCAGTCACACATGAACAAAGTAGCCGACTGCGTTCATAAAGTTCCAAAGCTATTTGAGGCTCTGCAAAAAAACGACCATGATGCCATCAAGAAAATTGCGGAAGAAATTTCCGAATTAGAGCATGCCGCCGACTTGGCGAAAAACGATATTCGCAACAATCTTCCGAAGGGATTGTTCTTAGCGGTCGACAAAGAAACGCTGCTATCCATTTTAGCCATTCAAGATAGCATTGCTGATGTCTCTCAAGACATTGGCTATCTTCTCGTTTTACGGAAGTTGAAAATGCGCGAAGTGTTTCAGGACGATTTAAAGGCTTTTCTTGATAAAAACATCGAATCTTTCGGAGTTGCTCAAGCTATTATTCAAGAAATGGATGAGCTGCTTGAATCTTCCTTTGGAGGCTTTGAGGCTGAAAAGGTCACCAAGATGGTCGACGAAGCTGCTTATAAAGAACATGAAGCGGATTTGTTGCAAAAAAAGCTGCTTAAAAAACTTTTCAACCTTGAAACCGAATTACCTTACCCCAACTTCATTCTGTGGCTGCGAATTGTCAAAACTCTGGGCGCGATATCTGATTTATCTGAAAATCTCGGCAACCGTGTACGTATGACGCTCGATGTCAAATAGTTCAAATATCCTCTTATCCACAATTAGATTGGAGCTAAGATAGATGGGCACTGAAACCATTTTGTTGGGACTCGCATTAGTTTTCGGCTTTTACATGGCTTGGAATATCGGCGCCAACGACGTAGCAAATGCCATGGGCACGTCTGTTGGGTCCGGCGCGTTGACTCTCAAAAGAGCGGTGATCTTGGCCGCTATTTTAGAATTCGCCGGCGCTTTTTTAGTCGGTTCTCATGTATCAGAGACCGTGAGAAAAGGTATTGTTAACCCGGAATTATTTACTTCTGACCCAAGAGTCTTTGTTTACGGAATGTTGGCAGCACTCTTAGCCGCGGCGGTCTGGCTGCAAATCGCTTCTTACTATGGTTGGCCTGTTTCCACTACCCACTCTATCGTCGGGTCGATCATTGGCTTCGGCGTGGTTTATGCCGGAATGGAGGCCATCAATTGGGGCAAGGTTGGTCAGATTGTTTCAAGCTGGGTGGTGTCTCCGCTTTTAAGCGGCACCATCGCATTTTTGATTTTCACATTATTGCGCCGTAAGATTTTTTATGCAGTACATCCTGTGCAAGCTGCAAAAAAAATAACTCCTATTTTGGTTTTCTTCGTGTTTTCTATTTTGACTTTGGTTTTGGTGTTTAAAGGTCTAAAGAATCTCAACCTGGATCTCTCCCTGCCCAACGCTTTAGGCGTAGCGATGTTGGTCGGCGTCATCACGGCAGTCCTGAGCCATTTCCTGGTTCAAAAAATTCAGGTGGACGATATGCCGGAAAGAATTCAGGAAAAACAGCCTGGGCACGTCATTACCGCGATGGAAAAAGCGGTGATGCAATTGCAAAAAGTTTCTGCCGCTGCGACCGGAGATTTTAAATATCAAGTCAAAAGAGTGCTGGACACGGTGGATAATCTTTCCAAGACCGTTAAGAAAGGCAGGGAAGTGGAGCTCGGAAGCGCGGAATACAATGCTGTCGAAAGAATTTTTGTGTACTTACAGATATTAAGCGCCGCTTTTGTGGCTTTCGCACATGGCGCCAACGACGTGGCCAACGCTATCGGTCCTCTGTCAGCAGTCATCACCGTACTCAAAAGAGGCATTGTGGAATTGAAAACCACCGTACCCCTCTGGGTCCTCGCCATGGGCGGCGTCGGAATCACCATCGGCTTGGCTACCTGGGGTTGGCGTGTGATTGAGACTGTTGGAAAAAAGATTACCGAACTCACGCCGAGTCGTGGTTTTGCCGCTGAATTTGCCGCTGCAACAACAATTGTACTCGCCTCCAAACTGAGCTTGCCTATATCAACCACTCATACACTGGTGGGAGCGGTATTAGGGGTGGGGCTCGCTCGTGGAATCGGTGCGCTGAACCTAAATATCGTAAGAGATATCGTTGTCTCGTGGGTGGTCACCATTCCTGCCGGCGCCTTAATGGCCGTGTTATTTTTTTACATCTTGAGAGCTATTTTTGGATAAGATTGATTCTGTTGATTTATAACCCTGACAGAGTTTTTCAACAACGTTAGGAAATGATTCAGACAACAAAACTTGTTGACCCCAACAAACTTATTCGTTATATTCTTCAAATAACCAACGAACCTTTTCATTAACGAAACAGGAGGGAGCTATGAACTGGGGTAAAGCAGTTCTCGCAGGCGCTGTTGGAGGTTTGGTTGTGAGTGTGTATAATTACCTAATGCATGGGGTCATCATGGCTTCGACTTACACGGGGCACGCAGCTTTCAACCAAGGACCACCTAAAGTCGCTTGGTTCATTGTTGTCGCAATCGTTATCGGCGTCATGGGAGGAATCCTTTTTGCCAAAACCAGGGATTGCTGGGGCGCTGGTGTAAAAGGCGGAGTGACATTCGGTTTCTTTCTCGGTCTCGTCGCGTTTTTTGCACAGTTCTATTGGCCGCTGGTAATTAACGGGTTCCCATACTTTCTTGCATGGTGTTGGGGCGGTATCATTCTGATAGGCTGGATGGTATTTGGCGCTGTGGCTGGGATGATGTACAAAACCTCCGCTTAAGAACAGCTTTTAAAGCACACGGAGTCGATTCTAAAATTTGATTCGACTCCGTGTTTTTTATGACCTCCTTTTGATTAAATCCCAATGACTCAAAAAGATTCATACGAAGAGCAGGAACCTTTCCCCGAATACTACATCGTCACCGACGTCCTCGACCTGCACGGATTTTTCCCCCAACAAGTACCGGAAATAGTGGATGAATTTATCAAGAATGCACACGTTTTGAAATTAAA
The DNA here is from genome assembly GCA_046756745.1 of bacterium. GTDB lineage: Bacteria > Zhuqueibacterota > Zhuqueibacteria > Oceanimicrobiales > Oceanimicrobiaceae > JBHHWX01. The sequence goes on from JBHHWX010000270.1 coordinate 3,797, forward strand.
ACGACTACGGATCATCCACGGAAAAGGCAAAAGCAAATTGAAGTACATCGTGCGGAAAGAATTAGAGAAAAATGCATCCGTGGCAGAATTCGGCGACGCCGCGCCGGAAATTGGCGGCTGGGGGGCGACGGTTGTGACGCTCAAATAAGCTACCGATGCCCAGCGTTACGCCTTAACCATGACAAGCCCCGCAAAAAGCGCGGGATTTAACAACCGAAACCCAAAAAAAATAAATGAATCCACCTTCTCTAACGTTTGCCCAAAAAACACTCTCATGAAAAAGTGTGGCACAACCACACCATGTGTCGCTCTTTTACAACACATGTCTGTTTTTCAGCAGATATGGCATTTTATTTAAGCCACAATAAAACAGTGTGTTAAACCATTCGTCTTAGCCCCCCTTTCACTTGGCCCAAAATTTGATCTTCACAAAGCGCTTTTTCCCTTGATTTATTGTGCATTTCGCTTAAATTTGATCATCAAAACCATGAAAACCATTTTAGCCCTTTTTGCTGGAAATTCTCATTCCTTGCCTAAAGCAAGAATGCTCTGTCTTCTGTTGGGGACGGTGAGTCTGTGGGTTGCTCTTTTCTCAGACGCTCGCACCCAGACGCCGGGCAGCGCCCGCTCCCTGACTATCGAAGCTATCGAATTTGAGGGCAACTCCAAAACCAAAAAAGAAGTCATTTCACAGTATTTATCCATTAAGCCGGGAGATGTCATCGACCTCGCTGTCTTAGATTCCGACCGCCGGCGTTTAGAACAAACAAATTTTTTCAAAGAAGTTGATTTTTCAGCGCGTCCAGGCTCCGAAAAGGGCAAGGTCATCGTCGTGATCGAAATCAAGGAACGACGCTGGCCGTATTATCAATTTGAGGGCGGACACAGCGATTTAGACGGCTGGTTCTTTGTGCCGGCCAGCCTCCGGTTTGACAACTTTTTCGGCAAAGGCAATCTCATCGGACTGCGCTTAATTTTTGGCGATCAAATTGCCAAATTTGCATTTGGTTTCCGCAATACGAGTTTGTTCGACAATAAAGCTTTTATCGATCTCGAACTGTACAGCGCCACCCGGGAATTTATCCACTTTATTGGCAGCGAGGAAGCCCGCCAAAACGTCGAATTTGGCGGCCTGCGCCTCCGGTTGGGTGGACATCAGGGCTTTTTCAAACATCTCAATTTCGCTTACCGCGTCGAAACGTTTCGGCCGGACGACTTTATCCAATTTACCCAATTCGATTCAACGACCCATACCCTTCCCGACGATCTTGCCGACGATATCGCAAAAACAAAAACCGCCGCTTTTTCGCTCATTTTAGCCGCCGATTTGCGCGACAATCCCGTTTATCCTTTAAATGGATTTTGGGGAGCGCTTTCTTTTGAATTGGCGCACGATCAGGTCGGCAGCGATCGCAATTTCTCCAAGATCACTTTTGACAGTCGGCTTTACAAGCAGCTCTTCGGACAGCAAGTTCTGGCATTACATTTCAAAGGAGGATTCGTCGGTGAGAATTCTCCTTTTTACGAACGGTTCTATCTCGGCGGCGCCAACTCCTTGCGGGGTTATCCCTCGAGACGTTTGACTCCGGTCGGCTGGGGCACAAAGCTGATATTAAGCAACGCAGAATTACGGTTCCCCCTTTCAACAAAAAACTTTCCGTACCATAAATTTTCAGGAGTTGTCTTTTTCGACGCCGGCGGGATATGGCAGCCGGGTCAGACGCCGAAATTCGAGGACTTGTTTGCATCCGCGGGTTTTGGCTTCCGGTACAAATTACCTGTTTTGGGCGTCACACGTTTTGATTTTTCGTTTCCGCTGAATAAAGTAGATGAAAACGATTTTCAATTTCATATTTCATTGGGGCATACTTTTTAAAATTGAATGCGATACGGTTACTTTTTTCGTCTCTGAACCCGGTTTGTTTGTTTCACAAACAGCTTAAGCTTTGGACGTCTGTCTTGAAAAGGTTAAAAAGGAACACCCTGGGCATACGATTCCGTACCGTATGCCTGCTGTTCTTTTTATTGCTCAAGACAACCGACCTTTTCCCCGGCAGCAGCGACGATATTCGGGTCAATCAAATTGTGCCGAAATTGCACAACAATAACTTAGCGATCTCCGCAGTATGTGACAACCTATTCTCAGAAAAAATCATCCGGACCATTCAAAGCGGTCTGCCATCCATTGTACAAATTGAAATCAAACTCCTAACCGGCAATGGCCGGGAAATTCTCACCAAACATATTTTGCGCTCGATTTCCTATGACATATGGAGCGAACTCTACAGCGTCGATGAAAAAGACTCCTCAAAAATCTACGACGATTTAGCTGAAGTTAAAAAAATAAGCAGCCGGATAGACAACGTGATCTTGACTCCCAAAAATCTGTTACAAAATAATGTGGCTTACAAAATCCAAATGCGCGTTGGAATTATCCCGATCTCCTCACATCAAGGAGATAAAGTCAGCGATTGGCTTCTTGACCCCAATCAAACGGAGGAGACCCTTGCCTCTGATGACCGTGCCAGTGGCTTCAAGTTTACGTTGAACAATCTCGTGTCATTTTTCGTCGGCGGCAAAAAACGCTCAAAGTATGTATCGAAATGGTTTTCAGCGGAAACGTTTCGTATTCGTGAGCTCAAATGATGCGCATTCGGACAAAACTCGTCCTGTCTCTTTTGATTATCACTCTGCTGCCGGTATTTCCAGTCTATTTTCTGGTAAAGCATCTGCTGCGGACCAGCCGCGAGATTGGGTTCAATAAAAATGTCGAGCTGGCGCTGGAACATGCTGTGGATATCTCACGTGAGCAGTATGCAACCTATAAAACTGCAACCCTTGCGCTCGCTGAAAAAATCGCTTCATCAAAAGCGCTCAGAGCTTCGATGGCTGAGCGGGAAACAAGAGCTCCAGCGATGATTGCAGATCTCGAGCTGAACGGAAAAATAAAAGTCGATTTGTTTGATAAAACGGCAACGCTGCTCAACTCAAAAAGTAATGACCCGGAGTTGTCATCGCATGTTTTTTATCAAAACACGCTCATGCCGTTAACGAAAAAACAGCAGCCGGATTTATTGAATGGCTCCCAGGATCCGGGATTCATTTCTGCTTTTGCGCCTATTCTCATCAACGGAGCGCCGCAAGGCTTTGTGATTGTGACCAAAGTTGTCGATGCCCGGTTTATCCAAGGCCGTAAGAAAATCGTCGATGTGAATCAAATGTTCAAAACGCTAGAGTTTTTCGATCTCACCGAAGGGTTTGTGCAGTCATTTTTCGCGGTCTATGTCCCCATTGCTATGTTGAGCGTGGCGCTCGGATACTACTTTTCGCGGAAAATAACCGAACCGCTGCTAACCCTGGTGGAAGGAACCCAAAGAGTCGCTGAAGGAGATTGGAACCATCGGGTGGGCGTGACCGCGAAAGATGAAATCGGTGAGCTGGTGATCGCTTTTAACAACATGGTCGGCGCGCTGCAAGTCAAACAGAACCAGGTTGTGGCGTTGGAAAAGATGGCTGCCTGGCGGGAAATCGCGCGAATTTTGGCTCATGAGATCAAAAATCCGTTGACTCCCATTCAGCTCACGGTGCAGCAGATGAAAGACAAGTATCCCGGCGGGGACCCGGAATATCAGGCGCTGCTCCACGAGTGCTCGGAAATCGTCACCGACGAAATCGAGAGTCTGCGCACGTTGGTACGGGAATTTTCGGAATTTGCGCGCATGCCAAAACTGAATGTGGCGCTCGGCAATGTGAACGAATTAGTCGAAGAAGTCGGCAAGCTCTACAAAGACAGACCGGTTGATATCGTGTTAGATCGAAAAATATCCGAATTTAATTTCGATTATGAAAAACTGCGGCGCGTTTTGATAAATCTTATCGAGAACGGCCTCGATAGTATGGAAAAGAAGCCCGATGGCACGCTTCGGGTCCAAACTTCGCACGCGAGCGGAATTGCGATTTTGCACGTTTCCGACATGGGCAGCGGAATTCCTAAAGATGTGCGAGACAAAATCTTCGAGCCTTATTTTTCAACCAAGAAAAGTGGAGTCGGCTTGGGGCTGGCGATTGTCAAACGTATTGTTCAGGAGCATGGCGGGAAAATTCTATTGCAGAGTGAAGAAGGAAAAGGGACGACTTTTATCATTGAGTTGCCGTTAGGATGAATCGGTCAATGACGGCGTAGCCTCATGACAGCGCAGCGTAAGTACTCGATGACATTTATCTTTCAAATGACGCCGCAGGCAAATGACATTATTGGTAACTATCTATTCAGCCTTTGGTCTTGGAGTGCAACGCTTTAGCGTTGCGGCTTTCATTGAAACAGTGCAAAACTAAAG